>NZ_CAWLFA010000005.1 GCF_963860125.1 Picosynechococcus sp. PCC 7002 | reverse complement strand
TGAGTAAGTGATTACGTATTTAAGTGGTTAAGTGAATTTTAGCGCGATTTTCCCACTTGAACACGTGAATAAGTAAACAAGTGACTACTTGATTAAGTGGGTATAGGGGCGATCACCAATCTCCTCGATCAGCTTCAGGAAAATCCGCATTTTATTGAACAGGCTTTGGCCCGGCAGGAAAATCGGGGGTAGGGAGTTAGGGCGATCGCTGTTCAGTTTTGGGAGTCATCCTTTTTGTGGACTGAGTATTCTATTGATGATCGCCCATAACCCTTATTCTTTCGTTAAAATGCCCGAAAAAGGTCAATTCTCAAAACACCTTCTACATAACGCTTTCAGACGATATTTTTTATAATCGATACTTTCTGTTTAAATCCGCCCTCTGGTCCTAAATACGCCTTCTGGTCTAATTCATTAAGCTTATCAGAAAATCGGAGTCAATCTTTAACTTTTTTTACCATTTATTTGTTTCTCTAATTTTTTAATTTTATTTTTTAATTTTTTGTTTTCTTCTGTTAGTCTTTCATGATCATTATTATATTTTAAATCAATATTAGTAATCCAATTCAACTCATCTTTAAATGAAAGGATAGGTTGATATAACTTATGATAAGCACTTCCAGTAACACCATGGAATAATTGTAATTCTGGTCTTTGAGAATCATTTCCAATACTTAGAATATGTTCATTTGCGATACCAGGATATGGATCAATATAAACAATTTTTTTGATTCCCAACTGGTATGCTTTTTTAGAACATAATTCACAAGGGCTGGCAGTTGTAAATAATATGCCTCCTTCAATTCCTTCTCCTCCATATTTTGTAATTTGTAAGAAAGCATTTTCTTCTGCATGGAGAGATCTTGTGTGAACTTGATTTTTTTCTTTTTCTATAAAATTTTGAACATCTTTAAAGCAATAAGAAAGATTTCTTCCATCTAGCTTATCTTTATCAAGATTTTTTTGATACTTAGATTCCATCACTTCTTTGAATCCAGTATTGTTATTTTCGTAGTCACTAAACGCTTCTTTATCCTCAAATTTCAATAAACTTTCTGCACTACGCAGTAAGCAGGGAATCTGACCTGCAGCTGTATCGTTCCAACCAACAGCTTTAACGGAATAGTTTTCATCCGTAATAACTGCGCCAACTTGTCTAGAAATACATCCAGAGTTTAATTTTGCTGAATATGTAATTTGCATACATCTTTCAATGGGTGTTGGCGTTACTAAGCCAGGGTGAATAATAAGTGTTATATACCTAAATAATTGCTGTATTAAAAACGAATAATTTTTTTCGCCATATGTTGGATTTGTTAAATGAATGTCTGAAATTTCAATACACTTCTGGATATTTTGCGAGACAAATATTTTTTCTTTTTTTAATTTATTCTTATATTCTTTATTATCGATCGCATCAATCTCGTCTTTGTTTCTCTTCAGGTTAGTAAATAATCTATTTTTTCTTATTTTATCTTCTGTGTTAATAGAAACCAGATAAAAAGCAGAGTATCTGTCCTTAAAATAAAAAGCTTCAAAGGGATTTCTTATGGCATCAATAACAATTAGACAATTTTCATCAGAAATTTGTGCTTTTCTTCTTATTAACTTGGTGAATTTATTAATGATTTTAGACAAATTATACATCTCATCTGGATTGAATATATTATCAAAAGCTTTACCAGATGATCGAATATTATCACCAATTAGTTGATAGAAGACAGTATAACCCATTTCAGAATAAACTTCGTCAATTGCTATCTTAATCTTTTTTGAAAATTTGGGCAATTGATGAAAGTAAAAATTGTATGAGCTTTCAATAATTTCTTTTAAATCTTCGTCTACTTTTTCGTTTTGTTCAATTTTTTTGAGTTTTCCTCTATTTTCTTCTCGACTGTTTTTTATTTTTTTATAATCAATTTTTTTTAATTTTTCTTTAAACTTATTTTTAAGTTCATTACTATCTGAGACGTCTTTATCTGAATTGTTCATGAATTTTTTAAATTCTTCAGATATGAATTCACAAACTTCATCAATTGAGTTATCTATGATAAACAGTGTGAGCATGTCTGTAACTGAAATTTTGTAGAATTTTTGCCATTTACTTAGAAGATAATCAAATACTATTTTGTTTTTCCTTTCTTCAATATTATTGAAGCCATAATTTATTTTACAATTTTCTTCTATATATTTTTTATTTTTAGTTAAAATATCTGCTACGGTTGAACATCCAGATCCTGTTCTTCCAGTCAAGCCTAAAATAATAAATTCTTGACGCTCTTTATAGATTTTGTTAATTGCTGTTGATGTATCTGACATTTTTAAAATACTCTTCAGATTTTTAATATTTTTATACTTTAACTTAAATAGAATAGATTTTCAGGACTTCATCGCCGTAGTGGTTAATCACTTTGACCGCAATCTTGCCGGGTTCTTTACCTTTGCCTTTGGGTGGGGGGAATGGTCGGCTAATGGGACTATAAAGCTGTTCCCATAGGTCTTCGTCGATTTCGGCTTTGAGGGTTTTCTTGAGTTTTTTATAGGGGTCTCCGGCTCCGGTGAAGTAGGCATGGCGTACATAAAAGCTTTCGCCGTTGTAGTCGGTGTCGATAAACCAACAGGCGATGTCTTTATCTGGGGAACTACTGCGGATTTCTCCGGTGGTGGGGTCATAGATGTCTAGTCCTTTTAGTTCTACGGTGATCTTGCCGTCGTCTTGGTGCTGGATCTCGATGTCGGGTTCCCCAAAGACCATGAACAGGTTTCCGGCTCCGGTCTTCTTCAGGAGTTCTTCGCCCAGCATTAAATCGGGGTTCATCTTGGTGATGAGTACCTGTAATTTGCCGTAGCGGGTGGATTCTTCGTTTACGCCGGGGTCAAAGGCAAATCCACAGATGATCAGTAGGTCATAGCCTAAGCCTTGAATCGCTTCTTTGGCAGCTTCCTTGATTTGGTCTGAACCGACTGTGCCATATTCGGAACCAATGGAAACGGCAACGCGCTTCACCTGTCCATCGTTATCGGTATATTCGCCTTCTGCCTGTAACCACACTCCGGCATAGGGTTCAAGGTTATCGAATTTGAGTTTTTCGCCTTTTTTGGTGTTCTGTACGCCTGCTTTGCGTAGGTTCTCGATAATGCGGGTTTCAAATTGTTCGGATGCTTGCTGTGTGCCAATATCCTCGGATTTGGGTGCTTCGACATCGGCGGATAGGACACGGTGGGGGGATAGGCTCTCTACGGTGAATCTGCCTGTAACTCGAATGCGTTTGTTGTCGGTGTAGGGTTGGTCGTACAGGGTTTCGTAGTCGGCATTTCTGGCAATGGAGTCATCAATTTCTTTCTGCCGACTAATGCGATATTGCCACCACTGCTCTAATAATTTTGTGGCTTCTTTGCTAAAGCTTTGGTCGGGTTCACGGGGGATTTCCCATTCTTCCCACTTTTTACCCAGCAGTTTATTGAGTTCTGCGCGGATCGGTTCTAGTTTCGCCTGCCATTTGTCGTAAATGACATCGATTTCTTCATTGTTAGCTATCGCCTTCAGGGTGATATGGGGAACCCGCTTATACACAAAACCTTTGCGGATATCGTGGCTAACAGTGGGGTTAACTGGGGGAACCTCTGCCCTGATTTCTGCTTCTTTGGTGATGCCTTCTTCGGAGTCTGCCAACAGGTAATAGTCAAATTTGGCAGACATTAAACGAGTGCGGGCTAAGGCAAGGGCAACGCGACTAGTATCAATGGTGATCCATCTTCTGCCCCATTCTTCAGCAACATAGGCAGTTGTACCAGAGCCACAGGTAGGATCTAAAACTAAATCCCCTGGATCTGTTGCCATGAGAATACAACGTTCTGTTATTTTTGGATTTCCTTGGACAACATAAATTTTTTCAGATCCAACACTACTGCTTAAATCTGACCAGTTATTTGTAATTTCAAATGCCGGAAAATCATCAATAAACCTTACATAATTTAAATTTTTCCCAGATGATTCTAGCCTGTTAGATAAAACTAATTTTTTAAATCCTTTTAAATCAGTTTTAAAAGTGCCTCTTCCCGGATTATATTTTATCCCTTCAAATTCAAAAGATTGCAAGTCTCCCTGTTGTGCTGGTCTTGAGCTTCTAAGGTCACTTAGTCTATAGAACTTGTATTTCTCTCGTGTATTATCTAAAAGTTGTTTCGGAATCTGATTAATGGTTTTTTTGAGACCATTTTCTAGCAAGATTCTGTTGTAAGCTGATGCGCCTTGACCACCGATTTTTTTTTCAAAAAAAAGTTGACGATATTTAACATTATTTTTTTCTTTGGCATACCAGACTACATAATCACAAACACCCGACAGTAATGATGTTGTTGCACTCGTTGTTTTGACAACAGTTATTAAATTTATAAAATTATCACTTCCAAAAACTTCATCCATCAAACATCGAACAAGATGAACATTTTCATCACCAATCTGAACAAAACAACTCCCTGTTTCCGTTAACAATTCCCTCGCCACCACAAGACGATCTCGCAGATAAGCCAAATAAGAATGAATCCCTAACTCCCAAGTATCCCGAAACGCCTTAACCTGCTCCGGCTGTCTGGTCACATTGTCCGCATTACCATCCTTAACATCCCGTTTCAGCGTTGAAACCTGCCAATTCGAGCCAAACTTAATCCCATAGGGAGGGTCAAGATAAATACATTGCACCTTACCCTTTAACCCTTCCTTTTCCGCTAGGGAGTTCATCACCAACAACGAATCCCCTAGAATCATCCGATTAGACCAACCAATATCATGATTATAAAAATCAATCTGTTGCTCAAAATCTAGCTCCTCAAAACTAGAACCAAACAAATCCAACTGTTGCGTATCCGCTTCCTTCTCTTCCTTCGCTTTTACCTGCTGCCGAAAATTTTCGATGATGGCATGGGGATGAATTTCCTCTTGGATATAAATCGGCACAGTGGGAACCGCCAAATCCTGAGAATCCTGCTCGTCCTTCCCCTTCCAAACCAATTGCGGGTCAAGGGAAGTATCACGGGGATAGAGCATAGATTTCTGTTGCCGTTGCTCCTCCGACATAAAATCCTTTAACTCATCAGTGGGGATATTCTTGCGATGGTCTGAATGCTTCACACTCTCAATTTTTGTCGTCGATTTTTTAGTCGATTTCTTCGCCATGGCTTAAACCTCCCCTGCTTCCTTTAATGCAACTTGAATCACCGCATCACTCAGACGAATGCCCCGTTGTACCATCCGAGCAATCATCTCCCGCATTACCAACGGATAACCCTCCCGTTTTGCCCTGAGCAAAATCCCAATGGAACCCGTCACCCGAAGATTACTCAGACGAGCAATGCGACGACCAATCGCCTCATCAATGCAAACCGTTGAAATCCCCTCATCCATCGCTAACTGAATCACCGAAGCCTCCCCTAAATCCAACGAATTCAACAATAACGGCGCAATTTGGAGCGGTTGACCTAACTTTTTGAGGGATGTTGCTTGCTGAAATTCCATCACCCCAAAACCCGACTGACCACCCCGTAAAATCTCCTGTCCCACCTCATAGGGAACCAAAACCTCTGGGTATAGCTGCCCCAATAGACTCAGATCACCCAGCGCCGCAATGAGTGCTAACAGGGGAGAAGTATTGATCACGATGCGTTCAGGACTAGGCATTGGCAAGATCCGCTAAAACCTCTTCTTCTGTGAGATCAATCATCGGTACACCAAACTCCTGAAGCCGCAACAAAAAAGTCACCCGATCCACGCCCAGTAACATCGCCGCCATCCCGGAAGAAAGCCGTTTCCGCTCAAATAATTTCACCGCCATCGACCACTTCGCCTCCTCCTCAAACTCAGTCTGGGATTCACCGAGGGCATCCGGGAAATGTTCAGGATAGTGGATGGTTAACGCTAAATTCATGGCTTACTCCCCTTGATACTTCAATAAATGACCTTCAAACTGATTGAAATCTTTCGTTCGGAGTGCTGCCCGAATGGTATTTTCAGCATCCCACGGGTCAGTGATATTGATAAACTCCCACCGACCCAACCCACCATGACCATTCACCGCAGGCAACCAGAAATTTCGAGCGGTCTGTACCTTAATCGCCTTATCCCGTCGTGCTTCCCCGGAAACCTCCACGATCAAATTTAGGAGATCATCTTCCCCATGACCATCATCAACTCTGGCGATAAAATCCGGCATATAGTTTTTCGATTGACCTGCCATCGTGTAGGGAATAAAGAAGCCTAACCCCTGGTTTTTCACATAACAGACCACCTCAGCCATCGACTCTAACACCTGCGCCATCTTCTGTTCCCAACTGTCCGTATCTGCTACCACGTGGGAGATATGGCATTTCTCAGGGTCACTCACATAGACCGGGCGACTGGTATCAAAATCAACCCCATCCGTTGAGCCAATCGTTTCATAGGGACGCAAAATCGGTTTTAAGAATTTCTCCGACTCCCCAGCGGCGATCGCCTGATAAATACAATCACTGGCATCATAAGCAAACTCAGTTAACAGAAGCATTTGGGGGAAGGTGTGAGATTTCTGGATGAGACATTCCCCTAACCAATCCTTCGAGATTTGCAACACCTGCGGAAATAACCACGACTGCACATCCGGGTCAAAACGATGTTCCTCCGGTTTCTCCGTTAGGCGATCGCCATCCTGCCGGAAGTATCGCTCTAGGGTTAACTTCGCCAACAAAAAAGCCACCTCCTGCACCCGACGAGATTTGAGATCATCAATCGTGTGGATACTGGACTGCCCAATAATCGGCGCATTAACCGTCATCGTTGGTAGATTTTCAGTGGAGAGTGTATATCGACAACCCAGATTTTCAAAATTAGGCTTTAACTCCTGGCGAGTCATTTCGTACCGATAGCCTAACAACCGAGGGAATGTAATTCTGGCATGGCTCCGTTCTGGCAATGACCTAACCCTCGTGGGCAACACTCCCGGCTTCGGCGTTTTACCACCTCCCGCACAGGGAATAAATGAAAACGGAACCCCATAGACCTCAGCATACTCCGGTTCAAAGCGGTTCTCCTCATTGACCGCATAACTAATGCGCCGTAATGCCCGACCCACCACCTGCTCACAAAGTAACTGCGTCCCAAAGGCTCTCACCCCAAGGATATGGGTCACAGTATTCGCGTCCCAACCTTCCGTAAGCATGGAAACTGAGACCACACAACGAATTTGCTCACCCAGTTTGCCAGCCTTACCCACGGTGTTCATCACTTCCCTGAGTAATTCCTCATCACTGATTTTGTCCGGGTCTGAACCGGGATACCGTCGCCGATATTCCTCTTTAAAATCATCAATCTCAGCCGAGGCAATCTGCTTAAACTCGGTGGTCATCGCCTCCCCAGATTCCAACTGCTCACTATCCACCAGAATCGTGTTGGGTCTCGCAAGCCAGCGACCATTCTCGACATTACTAAACAGCGGTAATTTCCCTGGTGCTAAAACCGGATCATCATTCGGCAAACGTTTACCCGTATCCCAACCTACAATCCAGTCATAGACCATCTTTGAAACACTGGTGTTATTGCAAACCACAATAAACACAGGTGGCGTCAACCCCTTGGCGTGCCGCTTCGCGGATCCCCCTGGGATCGCCTCCGTATTCTGTTCCCAAAGCCGATAGGATTTTTCATAGTTGGCATAGAGACTGATTAAAGCCCCTTCCAATTCCTTCGGTAACTTTGGTTCTGGAGAAACATCACTATCTTTATTGCTCCGTCCTTTCTTCGGTAGATGATCCCGAATCAAAGTCCAGATATTCCGATAGGTGGGTAGTTCACCCTTCATGCTGTCATCAGAGACAGGCACACGGGGGACTTTGACAATGCCCGATTCAATCGCATCAATGAGGGAAAAATCCGAGACCACCCAAGGAAATAACGTTCCTTCCCGATAGCCAGAACCCTTGAGATAGAAAGGCGTTGCCGATAGGTCATAAACTGCTTTAATGCCCAGTTTATTTTGAACTGCCTCTAACCCAGAACTCCAAACCCTCGCATTCTCGTCATTCTTTTTTGCTTCCTTTCGATCATCCCCTTTGTAGGTTTCCTCATCTCCATCTGGCTTGTGGTTATAGCAGTGGTGCGCCTCATCATTCAGCACAATAATATTTTTCTTATTCCCCAAACCCCGACAAACCCGACGTACCATCTCATCTGGGGTTTCTGTGAAAGGACTCTGTTCTTTCCCTTGAATCAAAAGGCTTTTCGTTAACTTCGCCGCACTCTCCTTTTCCTTCAACATGAAAGCGTGATAGTTCGTGATGACTATCTTGGCTTTCTCCAAGTCCCCCATTAAATCTTGGGGTACTAAATCCAGTCTGCGGTAATAGTTCTCAGGGTCATTCGGCATCAACACCCGTAGGCGATCGCGGATCGTAATGCCTGGAGCCACAATCAAAAACGCATCACTAAATAAACGGTTTTGAGGATTTGCCACCTTATTGAGGGTATGCCAAGCAATCAGCATCGACATCACCACCGTTTTACCGCTACCCGTTGCCATCTTCAGAGCCATCCGGTAGAGCAACGATCCAGCTTCTTCCTTGTACTTCTGAAGCATATTTTCGATGTAGGTATCACCGGAGCGTTTTGCCACTTCAGTGATGTAGATGATCGTTTCTAACGCTTCAAGCTGACAGAAAAATAAACGTCTTTCCCGATCAGGATTTTTCCAATGTTCCAACAGACGACGGGTAATCGCTGTAATTCCTACAGCACCACGATAACCACCCTTCCGCCAAATCCCTACTTTCTCGCGGATGTAGTTAATGAACTCATTCTCTTCAATGCGATCGCTTGTCCAATGTCCACCATATTCCAACTCCAACTGCTTGCTCTTCTTCTTTGGCTTGGCGATGGGGATGAAATAGTGACTAATTCGACGTTTTTCGACAATTTCGTTAGTTAGTCCATTTTCGTCAAACCTGAAATGAAGCTGCGGCTCTTCAAATGGAGAGTTGATAATCGGATTTTCAATGACTACTTCCTGCATAGATCTAGACATTCTCCTCTAGATCTTGCTGGTTAGAAGCCAGAGACTGTGTTGGCATAGGTGGTCGGTTTCCCAATAATTCATTTAATCGTAGGAAGAATAAACGAGTCTTTGCAAGCAAGCATCACAAAATCGTTACATTTTGGGTTAAATCACACCAACCATGATTTTTATGAACATTGCGACTAACTTCACAAGCCATGATGAACTGCAGCAATCCATCTAAAATGAAGAAGTCACCCAGAGAACTTTGGTCGGTTTTCCATGGGTGACTATTTTTTGGGAGCAGAGGATGGGCGATCGCCCCTCTGAAAAGCCTATGGAGCAATGATCCCCAACAATAGGATGAATTTAAGAATAGACAAAAAAAGGCTCAAGCTTACGATAATTTGTAGCTGTTTCCAGTGAAACTTAGATATAGCAATAGTTTCAGCGATTTTGTTTAGCTTACGATAATTCGGGTTAAAGCACGCTTCACCGCTCGATATTCTATATGCGATTATTCACTCAACCAATGCTTTTTTTCATTGAGGGCTACTTTCAGTACTATATATAAGCCAAAGACTAGCTAGTAACATAGCAGTTAAGTAAGATGTTTTAACCCGTAGGGAAGATACAATAATTATTTCAAGACTTTTGATTTGTTTAGACAATAATATGATCAATGCTACCTGCCTGCAAAAGATGAATAGATGTGAGAAATGCAGTGGAAAAACCACTGCATTATCTCCATTTTTCTACCTTAATTGAGGTAGTATCGGCGAATGACCGATTTCTCAATTAGATGATGTACTTTAGTCTTGATTCAACCGATCCACGTATTTAATTGCATGCAATTAAGTCATGATATTCAGTAGAATCATTATGTCTATTTTCTTACCCTTGGCTCATCACTAGTTGCACTAGGAGAGGAGTTACCAGGGACTCTACCCTTCATTATATCAATAATGCAACTACAACGGCCTAGCTATAATAAGTTTGCACATTTTCAAGAAGCTATATCCTCCAACAGGCTAGAGGCATATAGAAGTGCTTCGTCAGACAATGAATATCATTTATTAGCTAATTATCTATGGAATATCAGTTTATGCGAATCACTTTACCCTGCGTTGCATGCTTTTGAAATAGCCCTAAGAAATAGTATGAATGAAGCAATATCACGATTATTTTACAAAGACTGGCTACACAAGAAATATTCAAAAATACTAGATAATAAAGAAAGTAAAATTATTGAAGATGCATTTAGAAGATTAGAGAAAGAGAAAAAAATAGCATCGACAAGTAACTTAATATCAACGCTTACTTTAGGTTTTTGGGTATCTCTTTCATATTCTAGATATGAAGACGCAAATAAATTATATCCCAAATTATTTCGAGATAGTGATTTTCTGCCTCATCTTCCTAAAAGTAAACGCACAAGAAAAATAATATGTAAATCGTTTACTTCTATTAGAAAACTCAGAAATAAAATATTTCATCATGATCCTATATGGAAAGATAGAAATTTGCAAGCAGAATACGATAATATTCTTGAAGCAATACAATGGATGAGTCCAGTATTATATGAAACAACAAAAGAACTATCTCGATTTCCAGATATTTACATTGAAGAGCGTATAAAATATCAAGAAATTCTTAAAAAGACAATATTAAATGAATCAGAAACAATGAGTTTAAAGAAATTTGACGATTTTATAACCAATAGACAAGGTCAAATAAAGACTATCAAAATAAGAGGCAAGAAAATTCAATATGAAAATTGCAGACTAATTGACTAATAAGAATTATTTCCGTCTACATGTTTCAGGATTATTATGATTAAGTAGTTAAGTTGCTTCGCTAAATAATTTACCTATAAAAAATCAATGATTTACATGAAAAATATTTACTTTTTCCTAACCAAAATTATTTTTTAAAAACAGATTTTTTATAATTTAAGTCTAATTTTTTTGCATTGATTTACCTGTTTAATTACATACCTCTCAATGTGTTTTAAATCAATGGTCAAGAAAAAAATTAAATTCATACTTTAATACTAGTAGAATTTAATTTTTAATCTCGGTCGGGAAAAACATCTTCCCCAAATTCAGATATCAACCAATTCATATGTGCAATACCTTCGCGTCCCTCAAATTCTCTCATTTCCATTTCTTCTTTATATTCATACTCAGACACTGCTTCCTCAAATTCGTTGCGATTACTCTTCAGTAAATTATACTTTTTTTGGCAAGCATTAAATGCCGACTCAAGATTATTACCGAAGCCTATAATAGGTATCTGGTCAATTAAAATAGACAACTCTCGATCTACATTCAAAAATTTTTCTACTTTCCATTGAGTACAATCAGAATCTTTAATATTATAAATATCTACAGTTAAGGAAAACTTTGTTTTATTAGATCGACACTGCAGATAGTAATTAGAAGGAACCGTAGAATTTAACCATTCTCTAGTTTGTCGTGGCTTTAAACTTAATGGATCAATTTTAGAATCGAACTTAGAACATGCTATGTACATTTCTTGAGGAGTCAACGGAATTTCAGATTCAGCCAAATTTTTTATTAACTGATATGAATTATCAAAGGATTTAGCCTGGCTCTCAGCAAGATTAATATTTGCATCTTGCAATGTACTGCCAAAACCATATGATATTTCATCATCCACTAAAGAATTTTCTTTTGATTTTAAAGGCCTCAGAATTATAAACCATATATTTTCTAAATCCTTATCTGTACAATATAAATACCTCTTGATTAGGATGGTGTTTTTTGATAAGTATTGAATTAATTTTGATTGGGAACCGCGCAATGCATATTCGAAAGAACCATTGTTGGTAAGTTCTTTTAAAAAATTCAAGACATATTCTTGCTTATATTGTTCAATAGAGTCATCAAATAAAGCTTCACAATATGTTCCAATACATGAATAAAAACATGCTATATCATAATCATATAGGATGGTAGTTTCAGCAGTACTCAATCCCAAATTTTGAAATGATATTCCAAATTTTAGATCATCTTTATCAAAAAATATGGCTGAATCAATTTCAACAGAAGGATCATAAAGATAACAATATCTAGCAAAGTTGTTGGGGTTTTTAAAATTAGGTGTAAGAAAGTTTTGATTTTTCCCGTTTATTTTCATGGCTTTACTAAGTAAATTTATTTATGGTATTTCAAATCGAAAAAGGAAACATAAAATAGCTATGATATGCTGTTAAAACTTATAGGTTTTGGCTCTTTGTTAATAAATGGCGACTCACTATGTCGCATATACAAATCTAATTTACGAGCCTAAAAGACTTTACCAAACAAGGTCGTAAAAAAGTTTTCGGCACTCACTGCCACATAATATTCATCATCGATTCTAAAATCTCTCATACTAGCAATATTGGATACAACTTCTAATGTTGGTTCGATTGCTCTAATTTCTTTTTTAGTAAATAAGGGTTGATCATCAGATAAATTCACTAGTGTATCCAAAATTTTATCCCTTATCATAAACCAAAATTCTTCGGCAACGCCATGATACGCATTTGCATACATCCATTGATCATCGAATTTTAGATATAGATGTTGATTTAAAATTCCGGTTGGTCCCCGTTCTGACCAGCGGCCTATCAAGGGCTCATGCCACAGATTACATTTCACTAATGCAGATTTATTATTTTCATTAGTCTGAATATAAAAATCAATTTTTTCAAAAGGTAAGTTATTAATTAGGTATGTTGAATTCATTTTTTAACAGTATATTAATGTAGCTAGTTTTTCTTTGAGAAGTTGACTATATTTTTCTAGAGATTTTTTACAAAATATTTGGCAATGTAGCAGTCACGTAAATAGTAGACAAATATTCTTTGTTACTATCTTCCAACTGCTTTAAAATTAGACCAAAAGTACGACCAGGAATCTTAATTATCCTACCATCTACTGTATCAAAATCAGACCAGACTATAAGGTTTGCCATATCGTACCTTGCTGCCATACTACGAATTTTTTCAGGCGTTGTGAGGATGGTTTGATCCTCTGCGACATCGGTGGTATAAGTGACTATAGCTTCATTCTGGATAACCCAATCTAGATACTGTTCAACGATTGGCATTTTACAGCTATCTAATATTTCCCGATCTCGGAGTAGACATTCGAGATGATAGAGTGGGTGTGGACAATGATAAGTTTTTCCTTCCCATTCTGTCTTTAGCCAGTCAATGGCTGAGATGTTATTAGCTTTTTGGTATTCAATAACTTGATATTTTATTTGAGCAGTGAGTGCAAGAATTTTCATAAATCCACTACTCAATACCAGCTCGCCAGCTTCATTTTTAGAAATAAATAGATCGCTTTGGCTATTTTTCTTGAACAGAGAAACTTCCCGTGAGAGCATTACATTTTGGGGTATTGTCTTATCTTTATTCATGATTTATTTTGCCTATAATCCTTGACAAGCTCATTCTCTAAACAATCACTTTCCTAAAGGTGATGGATATGCGGCGATCGCGCATAATTTTCTGATTTTCCCACTGGTCACTCTTACGAGGTGGAATGCCATGTTTCCAAAGATACCGGGATTCTCCTTGTAATATGACTAAACTTCTAGGTTTGAGTAATTTTGATTGCCGCTCACCGTTAACGGTACAGTCAAAGTTCATCACGCAGGGTGAGTTCAGACTCAGAGAGACAATCGTATCAGTAAAACAGGGTTTACAGTCAATATGGGACGTGATCCCTTGACCTGGAAGGTATTCATTAATAATCGCCTGATCTGGAATCTCAGAAATTAAGTTTAAAGAAACCATTTGCTCAATGATGGGAAATAACCAATCAGGTAGAATGCCCAGGTACATCGAATAGTCAATTTTCTTAGTTCTATAATCATATTTATACCCATAGTGCTGGACGCGACGCTTTAAATCCATCAACCATCTCTGCCGGTCGATTAGGTTTAAAAGTTCTTGTTCTGTCTGTTTATCAATAAATTCTTCGATATATTGTAATCCTGGTATTTGAGGCTTGTTGATTGTGACCGATGCAAACAACTCTAATTGCTGATTATTAAGGTTAGAATTCATATTGTTATCCCCCATTTTAAATTTGTTAGATTTAGTAATTTCTTAGGATTTCGTAGTATAGATTTATCGCTCGTTTTGGCACATCTACTTTATTTGTTTTGAAAAATTGATATTCGTAGTAAGGTACCAAAATCTGGTTTGTGGTACTTTCCAGATTAAAAGCTAACTCTTCTTTGAAGAGAATCCATTTTTTATTTAAGTAATCTCCTGGGGGATTTTGAAAGAAAAAAACAATCTTTCTTTCTCCGAAATATTTCAGTAGTCCATTAATGGTATGGGCTAACTGCTTGTGGTCTAAGGTCTCACTCGCAAATAGGTAGGAAAAGTTGAGGATGATGGTGGATTTTGGGCCGTCCTTTTCCAGGTGATTGATCATTTCAATGAGCTCTTCTGCATGATGGCACTTTTGCTGGAACTGAAAATTAGAGGCAGTGGTAAAGAGTTCTCGGCGATCGCTAAAGACTGCTGCCATTTCCAGCATGGCGGCTGAGTGGTCGATGCCGATGTAGTTGATGGTGGCTTTTTTCTGATGGAGCTCCTGGATATGAGTAGCTAAGGCCAGACCAGAGGTCATGGGGCCACAACCGAAGTCAATCATTGTTACCCCGTCGGTATGTAAAGGGTAGTCAACGGTTGATTTTGCCATGCTGAATAGCTTAAACAGGTAGCGGCTACTGGCTAGGTGCATCTGCATATAGTGGCGACAATATAGGATGACCGTCTGTAATGGACTCAGCCCTGCTTCTCCAGCCATAAAGTCTGCTTTACCCTGACGTAGGATGTGATAGCGCTGGGCGGAATCATCTTTACGCATCACTGTTTTTCGCCATACCTCACAGGTGCTTTGCTGCTCATATTGCTTCGCAATGGTTGCGTCGATTACTGCCTTCATCGCTTGATTCAGTTTCATCTTTCGGTCTCCCTGTGACTGACTCTTTGCAGTGTAGGGGTGAAAAAATGACCTGTCAGGCAGTTTAATGCGAATGACGAATTTTACGATTTTACCGTGTAGATTTTGGCGATCCCTTCTCCATGGCTTTTAACGGTATTCACTAAGTCTGGGGGGTTCACAACTTTTACTTGCTTGCCGAAGCCCACAATCCAGCGCAGGAGGTTGATGTCATCTAAGGCCCATTTAGGCAAGGTGACCTGAAACCGATGGGGATATGTTTTATCAGATGACCGTGGCAAAGTATATGGTGCTTTGTTCCGGTTAGCTGTAGAGCCGCTAATCCGAGCCGACATTTTCATCTGACTTTTCGGGAAACGTTGATTTCCTTCGCTGATAAAGCGGAAAATTTTCTCTGTGCATAGCAGTTCAACAGTAATTTCTACCTCTTTTTTGACGCCTTGCTCTTGACTTAGGTACTTCTTCTGATCAGCTACCCGATTGCCGATGAAGATACTGCCGCTACTCTTGATCAGCTTGGTTAGTTTTTTCAGGGCTAAGTCCCGTTCTTTCGTAGGACGTTGTTGGGGGAGTTCTCGCAAAAGTTGAAGGCGATCAATCCGCTCAAAGGACAGTAGACCAATTTCGTCTCCCGTTAGGATTTCAAATCCCAGATACCAAGCAATGTCGTAAAACACGATTTGAATTGGGTAGGCACTAAAGATACCTTTGGAGTTTGGGGTATTTGCAAAGCGTCCTCCATGGGGAATTCGACTAAGTTCTAAAGCTCTGCCTGTACTGATCGCTCGCTCTACGTCTTGAATCCTCGCCGGTAGGGCAGTGGCGGATAGTTGACTTAAGTCCACGATGTTTCGGTTATGGATGGCTCGCACCGGATAGGGACTTTGGGGCGACTGTCCCAGATTACTGAGACGTTCCTGAAACCGTTGGTAAAGCTCTAAGGCAAGGGGATCTTCTAGACTTTGTACTTGGGCCTGGAGTAATTGAAAAACCTCAAGCAGGTCATTCTCTGACAGAATACCTGTACCAATACAGTAGCCTTTTTTCATCGGTCGGTTGGGTAAAATACCATAAGGTTTAAGCACCTTTTCAATATCTTTACGGATATTACTAGAAGAATCAAAGTTCACAATGTTTTGGCTCTCCATTGCTTCTACTAGGGTCTGTAGACTGCCGAGACTAGGATCATAAAAAAAGGGATTATGTAGGATGAAACGTATGGTACTGATTAACCGAGTGAATGGTTCACGATCCGAGTAGCGATGTGTTGCCTCTTCATCTGTTAATTCAATGGTTTGAAGCTGCAAAGAACCACTGACTACACCGGTTCCCATTAGTTGGTTCGCAGTGAGCCAGTCTAAATCCTGTTGTAAAGCTTCACTATCTGCATAGATTGGATGCTGGGTTTGACTGAGAACAGCAGCAATCTCCTCAATAGGTTGAGTATATGTCTCTGGGATACCGCTGATGTTTTTCAGGGTTTCTGGGTCGGTTTGCTGTAGGTTCCCTAGGCCAGGATATTGGATGAGCAGGCTGATTAAGTACATCAGACGCTCAAAGTCTAGGAGACGAGAATATTGATGGTATTCAATTTTTCGGTGTTGAGTCCGATTGCGGCGATTAGTCTGAGTTTTGCTGAGTTTAGCCAATTTTTCATCAAGCACAGAAAGATCAAGCGAACCATCTCTATAGGGCACGTCATAGACGGCGGTAAATCCCTCAGCGGCAATGGGTGGGAATTGTTTGAGGGCTTGGTAATATTCTTCAATCACTTCCTCTGGGACTTGCCGAGAGCGTTTTTTATTCCAAGTTTTACAAACATCCAAGGGAGTCTTGAGGTGCCAACCAATAATATCTATTTCTTGCTCTATGACTTTTCTAAGTTTACAGATAAATGACATACGCCAAGCTCGTTTGGCATTGGTTGCGTCGTAGATAATATTTTTTCCTTGTGCTATGTTGTCTTGAATTTCTTTAAAAATCTTCCTCTCAATTACTGACCATTTACCTTGTATTTTTTCATTACCAAATAAGTCAAATCTCAAACAATCAGTAGATACTATATAAGAGTTTTGATTTATTTTTTTATAATATTTAGAAATAAACGACTTACCCGATGCCGGAGAACCAATCAAAAAAAGAACAATCATTTATTGCCTAGAAAGAAAATATTTTACAATTTCCTTCAGAAACCATAGTACATCATTACTGAGAAGTGCATAAAAATCTCGTTTTTGTACCATTTTATGAAATCTCTCTCTATTTCTTTCATTTCTAGTGAATCTTCTAGAGCCTTGTTTTCTTAATATCTGTAAACCATCAATCCTAGTGTGACTTCTATGGTTTCTACCAGACATGATTTCCTTAAATCTTTCATATCTTAATTTTATATCAGGCTTACAAGAATAAAAATCCCTAAACCTTGATTCAAGCAACATTTCAAAAGCTATATTTATATTAGTTTCAAATAATTCTTCGGCTACTTCATACAAAAGAAAATAAGTATTGTTATAAGGTATTCTTTTTTCTTTATTTGTTGCACCTTTTTTAATTTCAACAAAGATATCTGACGTTAGATGACGATTGCCTTTTATTTTTTTAAATGCTCTAATAAAACTCTGTTCTTTAATGGATAATCCATAGTCGAGAGTAACTAACATTAGACTTTCTAGCATAACCCTAAATTCAGTCAGAACTTCTTTCTTATTATCATCTTGATAGGCTCTAATAAGATCGGATTGAACAGTCAACAATTCTTCATATGCCTTTGGATATAATATATTAATCTTGGCATCTTCCATTATTCGAGTAAAAACAAATAATTCGTTTGAGGGATGCCTAGGTCTCCTTAAAGTATTTTCAGCTGTTGTTTTTTGCGTTATTATTCCATTAGGTATATCATTTTCATGTTTGCCATTTAGTAAATGTAGTTCTTGCTCTAAATTTTTACTATAGTCAAAATTAGATTTTTTCCAAAAAGAAATAGAATCACTAAAAAATAGAATAATTATTTTTTTTATTTTTTCTACTTCTTCGATAAGGTTTTTATCTTCCATTATAATTTTTTAGATAATTGAATTTAGAAATATATTTTCTATATATAGAATCTTGTTTCCCTCTTATCATACCCAAATACTCAATTTTTCCTTTAATTACTTGGACAAAGTCATCTTCTGAGCTTTTATTATTGAACTTTAGTGGAAGTCTATTATAATCTTTATAAAAAAAATAATATTCTTGTGACGCCTGCTGTAAGCCAAATTTTTCCCAAGCATAAAGCATTGCCCTAATTTGACGAACATAAGTACGCTTTACATTAGGAAACTGATTAACTGTAAGACCAGTTACCTCTTGATGACTACCTTTAGTTTGCAGTCGAGTTTTCTGATTATTAATCTTGAAACCGTTTTCAGCGATAATTTGTAAAAGATGATCACCTAAAACAAATTGAGTACCCTCTTCTGTCTTAACGGGATAAGCGAGATCTTCAGGAAACTCACGTAAAGTTGTTGAAAAAGTAATATCATCAGCATAACGCGTATAAGTAGCTCGACATTCTTTCGCCAAA
Source organism: Picosynechococcus sp. PCC 7002 (assembly GCF_963860125.1). Taxonomy (NCBI): domain Bacteria; kingdom Bacillati; phylum Cyanobacteriota; class Cyanophyceae; order Chroococcales; family Geminocystaceae; genus Picosynechococcus; species Picosynechococcus sp. PCC 7002. Next base: position 19,934 of record NZ_CAWLFA010000005.1, on the reverse strand, counting down.
CGCTGGAGCTGAGTATCCATTTTGGCGCAAATCATATTACTCACAATCGGCGACGTAGGAGCACCTTGCGGTAGCTGATTATCATAGCAACAAATTTGAGCTAATACCGTCGCCACACCTGCTGGCAATTGATAAGGTGGAGCCATAAAAAGACCACGTACTCGACCAAAATTAATTGATGGAAAAAAGTCCTCCAAATCAAGATTTAAAACAAATCTTTTACCAACATGAGCTTGCGCATTAGTTAAAATATTTTTATTTAAAGTAAAGCCATGCACAGCAGGCTTAGGTTGATAAACAGCATTTAATACTTGATTTAGTTTCCATTGAATAAATTTCAACGAAGTAACAGGTGTTGTAATGGTACGAATACCACCTGATTTTTTATATACTTCAAATTTTTTATAGCGTTCATCTACATTAGAAGAATATATATGATAAATCAATTTATCATATTCAACATCTAACAAAACAGCTACGTTCTGGGGAGTCTGCAAACTTCTAAAACTTTTAACAAGAGTTTTGTTATTTTTTGCAAACTCTCCTTTCGACTTGTAGAATAAATTTTTATTTTTAACTTGATTCGGCATTTACCTAAAAAGATAAAAAAAACTAACAACTTGCAACCCTATACTTACTTTGACGCATATGCATTTACGAGTGTCTAATCGTAGCATTATTGAATAGTAAAGTTACAATTGTCTACACTTGTTTTAAGTAGACCGGGTGATACACCGTCGCAGGATCAACAACGGAAATCTATATGATAGTTGCAAGTTATTTAGTTTTAAAAAATGTCGTATTGAGAACGACATGAGTTAATTATTTTAAGCTTACCCTAAAAACAATCTTAGTCAAACACTTTAATGCGAACGACCAATTGATATAAGGTCAATCTTATTAATGAGCACCTCGAAAAATAGAAATTTTCCTGGCATCGTCAACGCATCCTCGTTGTTTCAGCTCCTAAAAATCCTCAAAAAAGAATTAATCAAGGTTCTCCCATAACATCTACCTGATGTAGGAGAGACTCATATTCAGTGACAATATGGATAGTCATGCCTCAAAGGCAGCATATATACCATCATTTTTGTAAGCCAAAATTCAAACCAGTCCACCGCTCAATCTCCTGAACAGTCGTTTTGCCTTGACGGAAATCAGTACTACTCGGGGTTTCTTGGGGAAGCAGATAAGCTTCAGTAGTATTTCCATATTGAATAATGCGCCAAAAGTAGTCAGGAATATCGTTAGGCTCGTCGGCATTGATGAGGCTGAGGGGCTGATTATCATAGGCAGTGCCAACAATCACATAAACCTCACCGTATTCCTGTACTAAATCCCGTTCATAGTCTTCTAATTCTTTCCAAGTGCCTCGGTTCAAGGCAGCTTTCTGGGGAGTGATGTTGCTGAGATAGTTCACCTGCTGCCAGTTCTTACCTCGGAATGATGCCAAGGGTGCTAGGTGGCCTCGGTCGTAGTTACCCCATTTGTAGGCTCCGCGAAAGTCTTCGGGTTCGAGGGTTTCATCACGGTGAATTTTGGGATCTGCTTCCCATTCCCGGTCTTGGTCAGAACTGCCAGTGATGGTGGCTCGGTCTAAGCGGAAGGCAACCCAATCAGCAAACTTGCTGCGGTCGTTTGAACTGAGGCAGTAGATATCTCGCACCACTAGGTCATTAGTGGCTGGCGTTCCGGTGGGTAAACCATTGGGAAGATGCACAGGACAAGGATTATTCTGGGCAATCGCCGCTTGCGGGGCAGTTGCACCTTGGGAGTCTGTCGGTTGGGATTGAGTTGGAGCAGAGTTTTGCGCCTCGTTGGGTTCCGTGGGGGGTTCGTAATTTTGTGCGCCAAAAAAGACTAGGCCGATGCCAATCAATAAAGGGATAGCTCGGATGGGATGCTTGATGATTGATTTGGCTAAGGCGATCGCCCACTTGATGTCTCTCATGGATGCTGCAATATTGACTCTCTCCATTATCTAGGGAGACTGTCAAAAAAAAGGGGGCGAAGCCCCCAGCAGAACAACTAGCGAGAAACAGGAACCGAAACAACCCAGACCGGGCCAGAGACAGAGCAGACCCCGGGACGCACCCAGACCGGAACACCCACCAAGCGGGAAGCCCGGAACCCGAACCGAGCCGCAGCACCAGGGGAAGCGAACTCAGCCCAGACCACCGAGCCAGAGAAAGCCCGGAACGAGCCGCGCACCGACCAACCAACACAGCCGCAGGACAGGGCAAGGCCAGAAACACGGCGGAACGGAACCAGAACACGGGAACCAGAACGGCCAACGGAAAAAGAACGACGAATCACGACAAAAACCTCAGCAACGAAAGGACAAAAAACAAAAGGGGGCGAACCCCCAGAACGACGACTCGACTGAGCTCGCCGAAGTCAACTAGACCAGAACCCCAGCACGACGGAGCCGACCGACCCGGGCCGACAACGCCCCACCAGAAAGCGGACGACCAGAGCGAGAGAGCAGCAGGCAACAAGACGAGGGAACGACAGCCGCCCGCACCGCCAGAGAACAAGCAGGGCCGGAAACAACCACGGGCACCGAACGAGAAACACCAGAAGCCGAGCCAGCCGAACCAGAACGACCAAAGACAACGAGAAACAAGACAGAAACGAGAAACCAACAGAACAAAAACACGGGCAAAACCCCCAAAAAACAACAACGCGGCCACACCGCACGGGTTTCTTCCCCCGCTCAGTAGCCTTTGGCAATTCAGTAACGACCAGCGGAAAGCCCGGAGTGCGCGAGAAAAATGCACCCTGGCCGCGCGGAAAATAACCTCGCCAATACACCAGCAACCGTGCCTCTGGAAGTCGCGCATGGGGCCAGACCGAAATCAATATCAGCGCCGCAGCTCGGTATAGGCTTTGTAGCGGGTATTTAGCGGGGAAAATAAAAAACCTGTGTGGCCTCAATAACCTGTGGCGAGGCAGTGAACTTTTCGGGAGTATGCAAGTTCGCCAGTATAAAGCCCCCTTGGGGGCACGTGCCCTTCGCGGCGTAGAGCGATGTGTTTATAAACCGCGCATGGCGCACGATATTTCAAGAACTAGGGGAAAAATGAAAAATCCTTGGGCTGTTGGATACCCAAGGAAGTCTGTCAGTGTTTTTGTTCTACTGTTCATCTTCGCAAATATCGTTAATCTTTGCGGTTAGGTTCTCTTTTTTTGCGGTTAGTTGGGCCAAACGATTCTGGAAATTGAGATATTCGGCAGGGCTACCCTGGCCACGCTGGAAGTAGATTTCAAAAAGTTGAAGGCGTTTTTGCTCGGCGGTGAGTTCGGTTTCAAGTTGGGCCAGTTGATCAAGGTCGGCTTGGATTTGGTCGGCGATCGCCTGTCTTCTCATTTCAGTTCTGATATCAGCTTCTACTAAATTGAGGCGACTGGCATCGGCTTGGGCTTCGGTGGTGCGGATTTGGATTTCGGCGCGTTGGCGATCGCCACCCCCAAAGAGATTTTGAATGATACCGATGGGATTGGGGTTTAACCAAGTCGTCCAGCGGCGATCGCGTTGGTAGTCAACAGAAGCTTCAAGATTTTCAAGGCGAGATGCTTCCACATTTTTAGCCTGGACAATAACTTGTAGGTCGGGGTCATTCTCGATCTGGCATTGGGTCAGGGTCGCCAAGTCGTAGGGTGATTTCGGCGTTAATTGTGCCTTCGCTCTGCTCCAGCCACCTGATACGGCGCACAGTGCCAGGGTAAGGACTGCGGACGGTAGAAATTTGAGTGAGGCGATTTTCCACATCGGCCATTTTGGTGTTGAGGTCACTGAGTTGGTAGGCGCGGATGCGCTGTTGGTTCTCGAACTCCTGAAGTTGTTGCTGGTAGGCGAGGGCATTGGCGTTAGACCGTTCGATACGTTCGGCGATTGCCAGGGAAGAGAGATATTCCTGGTGCTGCCGCTGGGCCTGGGCATCCTTGAGGTTGGCGATCGCCTTGTTGAGTTCTAATTCGGCGGTTTGTTGGTCAATTTTAAGGGTTTCGAGCTTGGCTTTCTCGTGGGTGACAAGCAAAGGCTCATTGAGCTGGGCAATTTCTTCAATGAGGGATTTTTGGTCGGCGATCGCCAATTTGGCTAATTCTAATTTGGTAGTGGCTTGGGCGATATTAGCTTTGTGGGTTTCGTAGCTGACCGGGGGCAATTCCGGAGTCATTGGAACAGCACGGGGGGCCAAGGGTGGTGTGACTTTAAGGGTTTCGAGACGGGCGATCGCCAACTGTAATCTTTGCTTTTCCACCAGAAGGCGATCTCGATCCTGGGGGCGATCGGCAATGACCTGGTTAATTTCTACGGTGTCCCCTTCCTTTACCTTGAGGTCATCGAGTTCAGTCAGTTTGACATTGAAAGTATAGCGGCTAGGACTGTTGGCGATTTCTTCAGTTACCTCCAGCTCGTCATCCTGTTGCTGTTGGGCAATGGAACCGAGGGGGAGGAGAAAGGCACCGAAACTCATAAAAATCACCATCACCGAAAACAGGTAGCGGATGGGTTCACTGGGCTTTAGTTTTTGTGCGGCAAAATTTAGCATCATTTTCTGGTGTAAGACAAAAAATCACAAAACAGCAACCTAATCCTCTCTTATGCCAATTTACGGTGAAATTCAAGGGAAATTCACGATTCTCTAAGGGCGCGTTGGTTTGGTGTAAAACAAAAATACCCCCTCTGCCTATCGACATCTCCCCAGAGGGGAGAAACCCCCTCCGGCTTTCAGCCACCTCTCGCAAGAGAAGATAATTGGTTGCAACTGTACCAAAAAAGATACAATAGTCGATATGAGTGCAAAACGTTTATCTGCCCGGTTCTATCAAACAGAAAGCGGTAATGAGCCTGTGCGGGACTGGCTACAGCAGCTTGAGCAATCGGAAAGAAAAATCATCGGTGCTGATATCAAAACAGTTGAATATGGCTGGCCAATTGGAATGCCGACTTGTCGCCCTATGGGGAAAGGACTCTATGAGGTGCGCTCTAGTCTTCCTGGGGGCAAGATTGCTAGGGTTCTGTTTTGCATCTTTGAAGGGCAAATGGTGTTACTGCATGGCTTCATTAAAAAAACGCAGAAGGCCCCACAGCAGGAGCTTAATTTAGCACTCAAACGAAAGAGTAACCTGGAGGCAACAAAATGACAGACAATCAGCGTATCGGTTCTTCCTTGGATGGCCTGTTAGAAGAAGATGGCATTCTGGCCGAAGTTAATGCTTTAGCCCTCAAGCGGGTATTGGCTTGGCAACTAAGTCAGGAAATGGAAAGACAAGGCTTAAGTCGTTCTCAGATGGCAGCTTCGATGAAGACAAGCCGTTCTTCTTTACAAAGATTGCTTGATCCTGAAAATACCTCGGTGACGCTGAAGACTATGGAAAAGGCAGCGGCGATCGTTGGGAAACGTTTGCGGATTGAGTTAGATGATATTCAGGAGTCTGCAAATGGTCTATCTGCTTCCTAATCGCCATTCTGTAAGGAAAGTCTGCGGTAAGATTCTGGTAGAGTTGACTAAACTAAGATGTAAAAACTTTAGGAGATAAGTTATGGGAGAAGCAAAACGGCGTAAGAAGTTAGATCCTAATTACGGAAAACCTAAACCAGTCAGTAATATCTGGCAAGAAGAGAATTATACCTGTTACGGCGACAGGGCGGAGTACTTTAAAAATCTTGACTTCTATCTGAATCAAGGAGGTGCTTTTGAGCAAGAACTTCCAAAGCATCACAAATACAAATCAGTTCAAGAAAGCACACTCTGGCAATTTATTGAAAATGCTGTTGATAATGAAGAAGAGTCTGCTAGCTATATTCTCAATAAAGTCAAGTCAATATCTGATTTAACTAAAATTTCCAGTGACTTATTGAGTCTAGTTGACAAATCTATCATGTCGAAAAGAAATGGAGACCTGAATCAAGCATTTAAGTACTATGATCAAGTATTTGGCATGAACCAGACTTGGTTCATGCTATGGTACGGACTTGCAAAACTTTTGTGTTTATTCAGGGAATATCGCATGGCTTTTTCATGCATAAAAATTTGCGCATTTCTATATCCAAAGATGCACAATGGAAAACAGTATCATTCCGATCCTAATTTGTCATATCATTATGGTCAAATGCAGTCTCTAGCTGCTGGTGAAGAAAACGAATCATATTTGAAGACTTTAGGGAGACCTCTCAATACCGCTAGGTTTAGAAATTCAAGCGGCAAAGTAATTAAGAGTTCTCCAGTGTTTAAAATGCAAGTTGCAAAACCAGATCAGTAAATCTTGTAGAGTACACCAATGAAATGTAATGCACTCTTTTGTTGATTCCTTATATCCAAGCAAAAGTATATATAGTCTGATCACTGAACGGCGGTGTAGTTTTGAAGTTTCACTTGAGCTTAGGCGTTAAATTCATCTGGTAGTCCTATCAGAAAGATTGGATTTTTCATCTATCACTATAATGTATCCTTATCTCTTTAGAACTACCCAGAATTGTTTTTAATTGCTTAATCTAATGCATGAGGGTAGATGCTTTGTTGTCTGTCGTTAGCTTTTCATCTAATCCCCTTTTTCCCTCTGCACAACCCTTTCAGTTTTTTTGTGCTATACCTAGAGTTATCATATATTGTCAACTTTTATAAAGAGACGGCTTCTAATACTCTAATATAGACTTTACAATTAATCATTGTATGTCAAGCTAGATGCTGTTGCTATTTGAATCAGATATAGTTCAGTTAATACATAAAAACTTAATTAATTCTTACTCATCGCCGTTGAATCGTCTACATTAAGTGTTTTTAATATGCTTTCTTGTAGGAAAAGTAATAGAAAAATCTCAGAAAGCCTGTCGTCAAAATATCAAATAAGAGGTTAACTTCAATGAAACGTAAAGCAAAGAATAAGAAAAAACAAAAAAACTCCAAGAATGCTTTAAGCTACATTAAAAGCATTGAAAAGCAAAAAAAATCATTTACTATTGCAGATCATATTGAGAAACATATATGTGATATTGGCATTGCATCCTTAGGAAAAGATGGCAAAATTAGAGCAAGTAGAGCATTACTAGAAGGTTATATACCGGGGTGGCACTATGACTCCACAGAACAGATTGCTTATAGAATAGAGGATGGATCAACCCTAAGGTTTGAATTAGTTTTTGATAAGCTAGTTTTTCAAAAAGAAGTTCCTGAAAAATACCTTACCATTCAAAATTTACAGCGCCAAACTAAGCTTTATTTAGAAGAAAAAAATATGCCTATGTTTGAACAAGCATGGGCAAAACTCAAGAAAATTCAGCCCAGTAATCGAGAAGCTGATATTTGTTCTGATCAAGGTTGCTACCAGTATAGTCTAGAAAATTTTAATGCAGCAATGGAAAAATTTAATGTTGCAAATTTTCTCAATCCTTATCATGCGCTTGCCTACCATAATCGAGGCGTTTTTTATTCTAAAATAGAAAAAAACTATGAAAAAGCTCTTGAAAACTTCAACATCTCTATCGATATAAATCCCGGAGATTCTGATACATATATTGAGAGAGGAATGACATTTTTCAATTATGGAAAAATAAGCCATGCAATCCATGATTTTGAGAAGGCAATAATACTCAATCCTAGTTCAAACAATGCATATCTTAATCTGGGAGCTGCCCTTTCTATGACAGGAGATTATCAGAATGCCATTCAAAATTTAAATAAGGCGATTGAATTAAAAAGTAACGATGCAGATGCTTATTTTAACCGTGCTTATGCCTATCTTCATCTTAAATATTATCAACAAGCTTTAAATGACTATAATAAATCTGCTAATCTCTATAAGCAACAAGACAAAATTTCTGATTTTCAAGATTCATTAAATCGTATTAGTGAGATTAAAAAAATACAAAAATTTGAATGAAAGGAAAAAGAAAATAGGTAGTTCTAAAGAGATAAGGATGTATTGTAGTGATGGATAAAAAAACAAATCGCTCCGGCGTGATCTTCTTGCTTTTTAGAAAAGGATAATTTCTTCCGCACCAATCCTGAAATTCATTGACGCATCGTGCAATTGAAACGCTCAATATAATTGGTTTTTCCCGTCTCTTTTTCTACCACTTGGTGAAACTTACTGGGAAAGGCACAGGCATATGCTGCCCAAAAATCCCGTAATCTTTTTACTCCTTTCTCTGAGCAGTCACCAATATATACACCGTCTCGCGGGTACTCAGATCTATCGCTAACCAAACCTATTGCTTATTGCCCTTATTTTCCTACAAATGACCACATCTCATCACACTGAATCGTCAATTTGCCTTTTTTTGATGTGCTCTGAACTTCTTGAGGCCTGGATTTATATTCCCAGTTGACGTACCTTAGAGCCAGGACTCTGAAACATCAGAGACACAGGCAATGCGAGCTAGAGGGATGTTCTCTAGGAGAAGCTATCGATGAGGTTTTTAGTTTCTTGGGAGATGAGCTTTTGCTGAGAACGCTCAACAAACTGGCGACCATGGGCACGGTATTTATGATTTTGCTTGCCTTGCAACTAGGATAATATAGCCTTTCTCTTCATTTGAGCTTTTATCCTTGCTCTTTTAAGATTACCACTCATCTTTTTCAGGACAGAAAAGTGGGAGCAGGGCTAAACACCTTAAAATCAAGCTGGCCGATCGCCCATTGGTCTTGGAGAATTGAAATCGCCTGATTCAAGTCAGCATAGGTGAGGTTAACCCTGGTGCCGTAGACCTGAACCTCTGGGGGTAAAGAACTGGGCAGTTCGTCAGGAAAATCAATGGTGACGCTACCAGAAACCAGGATAAGACTGTTGGAATAACGCTGGGCGATCGCCCCTAACCCTTCCCCTAGCGGCTCATCATTAAAACCCTGGATAAAGGTTTCAGTGGTCTGTTTATTACGAATATCAAGGCGAACGAGGGTGGGAATAATATCGCCATTCTCAGCTACCTTATAAACGCCCTGGCCATCGGTGACGAGATAGCCATTGTCCTCGGCCACGATGAAAAATGTTTGATTGACTGGTCTACGGTCAGTGGCCCAAACCCCTTCCACATGAAGCCAAGTCGCATACTGGGCAGCGTTGGCATTGTAGGCTTTGATGCTGTGATCCCGCAGATTTAAGGTGCGGCTGGCAACATCGCGGAATCCACCATTATTCAATAGATTCAGGTTCAGGAAAAGAATCAAAACAGCGATTCCTAAGACCCAATACTCAGCTTTGCCTCCGGTCTTCATGCGCCGCTTGGGGTTCATGCCGCAGACGCACCAGGCTTGCAAGGGATAGAACAGTTGGACACCCTGCTTGGTAAAGGTGTCGGAGAAGATGGCGAGAAAGTGACCCAAAGGCAAGGCGATCGCCCAGGGGGTGGGGATACCGAGGAAATACCAAAGTGCTCCGGCGATCGCACTGAGGACGGCATTAAACAAGAGGCAGTGGGTGACGGTACGGTGGGGGTAACGGTCTTCGAGCCAGTGGGAGACAGGAAAAAAAACCTGACCCACCAGGCTATGGGAGCTGTCGAGGTCAGGAATTTGTGAGCCAATAATCGCCAAGCCTAGCACCACTGGGTCAGCGGTTTGCAACAGTAAGGTGGTGCCACAAACGCCAATAATGGCATGGGTAACACTCATCATGGTTCATTCCTCCCGTTTAGTGTAAGACAAAAAATACCCCCTCTGCCTATCGGCATCTCCCCAGAGGGGAGAAGTTTATTGACCATATTTGCGCCTCGCCCCTCGGATTTTGCCAATCTGCCGGAGCATAACGCCCAACACCAGGGCAATCCCGCCGATGACATAGAGACCGCGATCGCCTGTCCCTAGACCAATAAACCGGACGATGGAAAAAGCCATCAAAGCAGAGATGATGATTGGGCTAATGTCGAGATAGAGACTATGCTCCGGCTCTGGATTTAAGCCCAGCTTCTCATTCCTAACTGCTTTACGGGCTAACAAGGGATTCCGGCCAGCAACGGTTAATAGTTTGGCGATCTGGTGATCAGTGAGGGATAAGTCATTTTTTTCAGCTTCCTCCAGAATGACGCCTCGAATTGCCTCGATGGAGGGCCGCTCTAATTCCACTTCCAGCATTTGAAGGTAGATGTCGCGCTTAATCACCGCGACGGCGATCGCCACAACGATCACCTTACCCATGCGCATGAGGGTTTCTAGCCAATAGCGAATAGAAGCAGGCAACCGTTTCGCTTCTGGGATAATCAGCAAACTGCCCTTCTCAATTTCCTGGGCTAACTTCTCCTTGATTTCATCCGCCGTCAACTGGCGATCGCCTATTACCTCTCCCTCTTTGTTGTACTTGGGTTCAATGGTGTCCACCCGAAATTGCTTGGCCAACTCCATAAGGAAAGTTTTCGTGCTGCCCTGGTAGGCGACAATCGCCCAGGGTTCAATGTCCACCGCAGCGGTGATCGCCTCCGGTAGACCCTCGAATAAACCCGCTTCCCCCAGAACAAGACAATGGTGGCCTTCCTGAATGATGGAGATGATTTGACTTAGGTTTTCTGGGTTGACCCGCTGCGATATTTGGTAAGGATCTGGCTGGCGATCGCGGCGGGATTGGCTAAAGGGTCACGGATCGCCCTCCGGGTCTGTTCAATCTTGCGGCGTAAATCTTCCGGTAGATCGTCCTCTGTCATCTGCTCAACCAGGTGAGCCATGACCAATTCCGGCTGAAGAATTTGCTTGGCTTTCTTCGCCTGGGCAATGCGAATGAGAGCATCAAAGTCAGTCTCGTCAGAAAGATCCAAGTCCTCTACAGAAGGCTCAGAAAGTAGGTCATCTACTTCATATAAAACAGGGCTCAGTGGACTATCTGAGGTATCTTCCACTGGACTCATTGGACTGCTATTAGAATCATTGACTGGACTGTTAGTAAGCTCATCAATAGACTCTATTGGACTTTCATCAGACTCAGCCAAAGATTCCGTTGGACTCTCCAGGTGATTACCCTCATCATTGCCCAAACTTTCCAGTTGAGATTCTGCTGGATTTATGGCAGTGGAATTATGACTTTCCACCGGCATTGAGTCAGAAGTGTCCACTTTAGATTCCAACGGCTTCTTAGTCGTTTCCGACGAAGATTCCAGTGGAGAATTCAAGGATTCTTTATAGGCCAATAAAATGTCCAGTTCCGCTTGGGTGATGGTAATTCGCCCATCTCGCTTAATCGGTTGGACACCAGTGGCTTTGAGGTACTGGTAGTAGCGAGACTTTCCAATACCCAGTTTCCGTTGGACTTCTTGCCGGTCGTACATGAAAAAATTTTTATTTTCTATAGATCCATAATATGGCCGCATTTCCCGGTGGACTTTCCACTGGAAATTCCAGCTCTACTTAAGGATAACCGGAAACACAGTGGACATATAATTCCACTCTCCCCAGGGATAATGGCAGTGGACAGGGATAGAAACCTAATAGCGACTGGAAAAATCATAAGCAGTAGAATTTAGCATTTCCACTCATCTCGATATAGGTGGAAAGTTAGTTGAGAATCTTGGCGATCGCCTCATTGATATTTTATGGCGCACAAAAAAGAACACTGATTTCAAGGGACAGAAAAACATGGCCTGAAATTTTGCGCCAAGGGCGTTCCCTCCGGGGACAGCGAAGCTGCGCGCCTGCACGGCATTTTATGCAGTACAAAAATCCTTATTCAAAATACTCTTCGGTGATTTTGACCCCTGGCTGGTTCCCTTGCTCAAGTAGTTTTCCGGCCTCTGGAATTGACCGGGAGATAGCTGCAATAAGCTTTTCCACAAGACCTCGAACGACAAGGCCATTTTCACCACGAATCCAGTGTTGTGCTGTCTGGAGGTAGGCAACGAGCACGAATACCTCAAAGGCATCTAGGGAAAGGGTGATTTTGGAGTCGTGGTTGATTAAGGATTGGAGAATGTCGTTGTTGTTCATCTGTCTAAACTAATTATTTTTTGTCTTACACCAAATCCAGAACCGGACGGACTTTGGCAATTGAGGCCGGAATTTTTGTCTTACACCAGATTATTCAAGCCTGCCTGTCTCAATAAAGTTCAAGATACGAACCACATTTTGATTCGCTTGGATCAATTGATGTACCGCTGTGACTTGGGGAAACTTGATGCGTTTTGACCTCGTTAACCATCGTTGCCGCTTCTCCTGCCACTCTCTCCATTGATAAAACCAGCGGTAGTGATGGGGATAATCGAGGGCAATATCTTTGGGTACCCGTTCCCCTTGGATGATGGGATAGGTTTTACCTCGGCGGGCTTCAGTGAACGGGACTAGACAACCAGAGGCTTTCCCACTACTGCCCCGTGGTCTACCGCGCCTTTTGTTGGTGGTGCCAGTCAACGAAGTGGAGAGCGATCGCCGCTTGGGCTGGGGTGACAGTTTTTCCGGCAAGTCTACGGACATCGTTACGTCCTTTGAGGCCACTGGGGACGAGGTAGGCAGTTGGGTGAAGCGTTGTCCAGTGATTGAGCTGAAGAGATGCCATGGAAAACCCATGTACATCGCCATCGCCTCTGGGCTGAATTGATAGCCAGGGGGAGTAATGCCTAATTGCTTCAGCCTTTGTTCTAACTTCGTCTGACCAGCATTGCGGGTCGTGCCCTGTCCTGTGGTCAAGGTAGGCAATAATAAACGTTCTTTCCCGTCGGTGGGATGCGCCGAGTTCACTAGCGGCGATTGTAAAACCCGTTGTTTGATAGCCTGCCATTCGGCATCCCCCAAGGGTTGCTCGTAAACCTCTAGTGGCAATGCCCACAGGTTGCTCCCAGACGAAATATTGGGGTTGGACTTGGCAGAGGATACGCAGTCCTTCGCGCCATAGTGCTGATTCGGGGTGATGGAGTCCGGTTTTGCTGCCTGCCTGGGACGTTCCAGTGCAGGGGAAGCCGCAGGTGATGAGGTCGAATTCTTTTTGTTGGGGGTAGTAGGTGCGGATATCTTTGTGAATGGTGACTTTGGGGAAGAATTCCGAGTAAACGGCGCTCCCTCCGGGGACAGCGAAGCTGCGCGCCTGTTCATCGATATCGCAGTAGGTGGTGGTTTCGATGGTTTTGGGGAAATATTTGGCGACGGCGTGGGAAAATCCCCCAATGCCGCCGAAGAGTTCGCAGTGCCTGAGCATTGCTGTAAATCCTCCAGATAATCGAGTAATGGCGTCCCGGGTTCGGGGGGAATTGTCCCAATCCATTCCCAAAAATCAAATTTTTTACTCATGGCCTTAAGAAACTAGAAAGGCAGGTCAATTTCCCCATCGGGTGCTGATGGCTCAGGCTTAGACTTGGGCTTCCGGCTATTTTCGAGAGATTGCGCTTGTTTCTGCTTGAGAATTTTCTTGATGTCCTGAAAACCTTGGGCGATCGCCCCTGATTCACGGCTTTGATACCAAGAAAGCGCCCGGTGGATTTCCTGCACAGAGTTATCTTTCCAAAGGACATACCAACCATGGTGTGACACTGAATAGTACACTTTTACTATCTCGCCCCGGGCTAATAAATCCTTGACGATATCGTCTTGTTCTTGAGTTAGATTTGGTTTTTGTTGTGCTTCAGCCTGTGGCTCTACTGCCTTTTTAGCAGTGGTCTTGTAGAACTGGTTTTTCAGCCAATCGAAGTTAGCAGCAATCCACTTGTCGATCATTTGAACAGGTCGGGGTAGTGCAGATGCTCTTTTTTCACAAAATTTGAGAAATTTCTCTCTCTCTTTTTCTGGAAGAGTCTGAATAAGGTCTATATAGTCTGAATAAGTCTTAGGAGGTTCAGAAGTATTGCTATCATTGGGTTTTAGCGATTGATTGTTGTGTGGAGACTTTGCTTGTCGTCCTGAAACTTCATTTGTCGTCTGTACGCGACAGTTGTCGTCCTGAGACTTCGTTTGTCGCGTGGGAATTTGCGTAAAATTTTTTGGGTCTTCTGGGGGATCTGTTTTTAGATTGGGGGTTGGGGTGATGGCCTCTTGCACTGATTGAACGGCTTCGGCGATCGCCTCTTTGGTTTTGAGGGCGATCGTCCTGACGGTTTTGAAGCCATGTTCTAACCAGCCTTGTTTTCTGAGGACGTTGAGGGCGCTGTTAATTGTGGCGCGGTGTCGGCCTAATGCTTCGGCAATTTCAGCAACGTTGATTTCAAGGCCATCGCCAAAGGGATCACGAACGCGGAGATAAAAAAGTAAATCGCGTTCGGCGGGCTTGAGTTGGAGAGCTGCTAGATACTCAGCTTCAGTGAGTTTATAGAATTTTTCAGACGTGGGGGATGCACAAGAAATATTGTTCATGTTAGTATCTATTTAGTATCTAGTATCTAGTATCTATATAAGTTTTATTGCCCTTGTCTCGATGCCGCAAAACATTCAAAGACAGGGGTCTTTTAATATTTATACTCAAGGCTAGTGTAAGTTCGCAACTACTAGCGACGAATATTTCAATTGATTACTTCGTTTCAAGCTTGGCGACTTTTGCTTGGATCGCCGCAAAGAGCTCTGGCTGATTGCGGATGACTTCAATAAGGATGCTCCTGAGTAAGGGAGTATTTTTGCTGCCATCTTCTTTCAGTAGTTTTTCAGCAATGTCCACAGGCAATCTGACGCCAAAAACAGAAGGGTGCATTTCTTCATTTTTTTTGAGGTCGCCATATTTTGCACGGGCTACTTCCTGAAATTTTTTAGGGAGAGTGTTTAGTTGTGACATGGCCTTTCCTCTAGTTAACAAGTCTATTCTACTGTTTGGCAGACTGAGTGACCTACTCAAAAAGGGCTAAATGCTGCTACGGGGATCATGCACCACAAACGTCTTGGTGTTCTGCTAATGCGATTTCAAGCATTGCTTCGAGAATGCCTTCCTTGAATGCTTGTTTGATTGGGGGTGGGACGTTACGAATTTGGGGAGTTGCTTGGTGGTCAAGGATAAACCGCTTAAATGCTGTGGGGTCATCGTCTGGGCTGAGTTCAGTGAGGGCGGTGTGGGTGAACTCATAACCAAGGGCTTTAGCTGTGCTTGTATCCATATCATTTGTATCAAGGGGAAATGGGGCAGTTTGATGACTTACCCCAGGTCGAATTTTATCGTTATTGATAGAGGTATAGTCCTAAGCCAAACTTGGCGCAGGCTCGCCGGAAAGCCATAGATTCAGCGTTACTGGATGGATCACCATAGGGATGTTCGACAATTTCTCCGGTGCGCTTCACTAATTTGAGGGTTTCGGTGCCAGTGGCTTCGCGGTAGACTCGTCCCTCGGCAACGGTCAGGGTTAACCGTCCTGTGAGGAAAAGGCGATCGCCTGTGGTTTCCATCTTCACAATCTCCCAAGTCCAGGCAGGGCAGTATTTATCAAGGATTTTGACGGCATTGTGCCAGGGTAAATAAGTGATAGAGCGGTCTTTTGTACCTAGGAGGGCATCGGGGATAGGTCGGGATAAAGTTTCAATGGTTTGCTGTAATGTCCATTCGCCGGGAGTACGTGGGCGCTGGGTTTGGGGGATCGTAGTGGTAGCCATAATATTTAGTCTTCCAATAGGATTTCTTCTGCTTGTTCAAAGAGTTTGTAGAGTCGGGTGGTGCCAGGTTTACCAAGGGCTTGTTCTACATTCCAGGTGCGGGAATAGTGCTGCTCGATGTAGTTGCGGAGTTTGATAAGTTCCTGGGCTAAGGCTTTAGCGTTGGGTTTGTTCATGGTTCGTTTGTGGGTCTGACTGACTCCTTCTCACCTGCTAGGGCAGGCTAAGGATTAATAGGAGCGCATGGGTGTTACTCATAAGCCATCAGATAGGCTTCATCACAGGCGCGGTTCGGTTCATCTTCGGCATGGAGTTCGTTCAGGTGTGCTTGGGTTTGTTCCCGTGGGAGTGCGCCATACTCCATCCAGTCCCAAATGATTGTGAATAGATTCCCGTTGGCGACTTCTTGGGTGATCGCCACAGCTTCACAGGCTGGGAAGTAATCTGTCTGGCGTTTTCCGTTGGGGGCTGTAAAAATCACTTTTACAATGTCGCTGTCGATAGTTGCTTCAATATCTAGGGTCAGGGGATACAGATGCTTGTTGGCGGTTTCAAGGGTTGTCAATAAATTAAGCCAGTCTTGATATTTCATCGTTGTGATTCCTGAGAAGTGAATATGACCCCTCCCAACCCTCCCCAAGGAGGGCTAGGCTTTGGGGTAATGGTTATAGGTAGGCGAAAACGTAAACCTGACCTTTGGATGTCGGTTCTGCAAAGTAGTCAGTAATAAACCAATCACGGGCGATCGCCTTAAAGTCGATGTAGCAGGTCATCATGCCTGCCTTTTCCCAAGCATCTAGGGTGCCAAGGTCTTCAAGCTGGGAATAAACAAAGTCTTCTTTGTCTTCGTAAATACCCTGGTAAGCATCCTCGAAAGCTTCAACCGTTGAGGCAACGTCACCATACTGATTGTCGCTATAAAAAGCAGCAAAGGCAGGGCCATGGTTGGCGATCGCCTCTCCTAAAGCGGCCACAGTCTCGAAATCTTCCCATTCGCTGATCTGGATGTCGCCAAATCCTTCATAGTCGTGGATCGCCCATTCCTCGCAAATGTCGCCAAGTTGCCAAGCCGGGGAAGTCTTGAGCATGGCCCGTACTTTTGCTTGGATGTTGTCAGCGTCTTGGTCAGCATCGATCCAAGCCCCATGTAAAAAGCCGTTGTTGTAGGCCGCAAGGCAAGCCACATAGATCCGAGGGGTATCGGTTAGAGTCAACATAATTTTTAAATTCCTAAAATTCTTGAAAAATTGAAGCGGTGGGGGACAGTGCCCCCAACAGGTGACTAAAAGGGCAGATCCTCTAGAGGAATATGCGCTGTATTTTTGGGGTGCTGTTTGAATAGGGCGATTACCGCTTTGCGGTGGTCAACAATGGCCGGGCGATCGCCACGTCGGATAATCACAACAGGCTCGGCAAAATCAGCGGGGTGGGGGGCTGTGGTCAAGTGGCCGCCCTGAGGATCATGGACGAAATAAAGCATCACTAATCCCTCCCCTAGTAAGGCAACCAGTCAGAAGGAAACAGGTCACAGCAGGGATATTTAATCTCTAAACTGTGCGCTTCAAAATAGCTGCAACCATAGGCAAGGTCACGCCATTCATTCTCGATGTCTGCGTTGGTGAGGGGCTGGGTAAATTCCATATCAGACTCAGCGCAAATCTCACCATAGCCAGGAGTAACAGCCGTAAAGCTGAAACGGTAACGGGTATTCCAGCAAACCCGAACCCCTGCCGGAAGTTCTTCGTCTCTAGTCTCGAATTGGTAGCGGCCAATCGTAGTGTTATAAGCCGTCCGGTCAGCCATCTCGGATAGCTGCCGTAAAATATCTAAAGCAGTCATAACTAGCTAACTCCTAGTTGTGGTTGTTAGGGCTTGGGGGGAAGGTGGAAGCTCCCTCCTTGCCTGCTCCTATTATAGCCGCAAACTACCTTGTTAACAAGCAAAAACACTCGAATAACCCATAAGAAAAACTGATGTACAAAGCAGTCAATACACCTAGTTAACAAGGTAAAATATAGAGGTAGCTAGTAAAGAGAGAGAACAAGCTATGCTCGCATTCAGCGGCCCAAGACAATTAACTGCACAAGAAACCAAACAAGTGCTAAGCTTACTCCCCGCAAACCCTCCAGCGGTCGGGGTGGGAGATGCCAAAGGACTAGACGCCCTAGTAGCAGAACACTACGCAGGAAAAACAGACCTCACCATCTACCATGTAGAAGGCCGGGAAAGATGGCAGTTCGCCGCCCGCAGTCAACGCATGGTAAACGATGCAACCGAGCTGATCGCCTTCCCTAACAAACCCTGCCCGGAAACCTGCACCCCGGCTAAACCCTTCAGCGGGCACGGTAGCGGCACATGGGGAACTATCGCCTATGCAATCAAAAAAGGGCTAAAGGTGACAATCTACCCCCTTGACGGTAGCCAAGTGTCGAGCTGGGCAGAACAAAGACAGCTAACTCTGATCTAAACCCGCAGGGGCGAAAGCCCCACGAGCGACAGGGGGCTACGGCACAAGTCAACAGCCCCCAAGTAAAAAAAGCCCGAACACCCCTACCCCCTCCAACCCACCCCTCTCTCTCTACTAGCGACGTGCCGCCCAAGAAACAAAAAAAGCACGCCACAAACGCCGGGATAGGGACGTAGCTTGCTTAGGCCCCAACGTATAAAAACTGCCCGACAGCCAATGATCGCCGACGTAGGAGGCCAACGTAGGAAGACACGGGCTAACGGACTCCGGCGGACTGGTGTTGCTAAAATGCCTTTTCGCGGCAAAGGAAGCGTAATTACGCCGCGATCAGCGGCATCCTTATTTCTAGCCTGTCGCTCCGCCTATACCGACCAGTAACCTTGGTGGGTTTAACAAGTAGCTGTTTTGTTGGCGGCAAGTAACCTTTGGGAACAGGACTATCTGGGTCACTTGGATTTGGTGTGGTGGGCAGTGGGCAAAAGGTAGGCAATAACCTCCATGGGGACGGGTAAAGCGGCTGAAAGCGGCTTTTTCAAATGAAAGACAACCGTCATCGGCGCGATCGCGCGGACGACACGATATTTTCCGTCCCCCCGAACTTAAGCCAGAGGACTATGGCCATGGTTTTTGTGCGCCATAAAATACCTGAGCGGCGATCGCAGTTTTCCTATCTTTTAGAGAGTCTCAACATTGACCCGATGTCAGCCATAGATTCAGACAATTAAAAAGGTGCGGGATTAGACTGGGAAAGCCTAAGCAAGTGATTACGTGCTTACTTAATTACTTGATTTTTCTTAAAGACTAGAAAGCAGCTATTATTAGCCGATCTTCTTTGATGGCGCAGTTGGATTTTTCCAACAAAGGTACATAATACGGCATAGAAATTTAAGCACAACCTTTAAAAGAGCTTTACTTGAGCGGTATTAGTGCCTCCTGGATATGAGGATATTCTAAGCTGCAGGTTCCTAAGACCAGTGACATAAACTGTATGTTCTCCTCAAGAAAACGACTCTACTTACTCACGTAATCACTTATTCACTTGGTTCAGTAATCACGTGCTTTCATCCACTCTTCAGCGGCTTCCCGTAAGATCTCATTCATGCTGCGATCGCCGTCAAAGGCTGCGTATTTCAAACGTTTGTACTGAGCATTATCCATATCAAAGCTGATTCGATGGGGATATTTTTTACCCTGCTGTTTATCTTCGGGGGCTTCGGGCTGAGACGGTGGGAGAGTAACTGCTTCATTAGTAGTAAGTTCTGGGTCTGTGCCTCCTTTGTTAATCCATTCGTCAGCGGCTTGAGGCATTGGGTTAGATTTTGGATTTCGAGCAATACGGCTTTTCTTCGCTACCATTTTTTAACCTCCATTAATTTCAAAATGTCCTTGGCAAATTTCAAAACTTCTTTTGAGGCAGAACTTGTCGCCGACATTTCCATGACGGTATGGCCAGATGAGGACTCACTAAACGCTACCCGTTGGGCGATCGCCTGCGGTAGTGTGGGAAGGTCATATTCAGATAAAGCCTCTTCCACATCACGACCAATAACAGTATTGGGAATGCGACGGTTAATGATGAATGCGGCTTTGATATCTGGTTTAAATCCTTGGGCTTCATCGATGAGGGTGACGGTTTCTGATGCTGCCCAAACATCGTAGGAACTGGGCTGGACTGGAATCAACACCAAATCAGCGGCAAGGATCGCTGTTCGAGCTAGGGCACTAACCCGTGGGGGCGTATCAATCACCACATGGTCATAGTCTTTGGCGATGTCAGGCAAATCTCGGTGCAAAGTATTTCGTGCCATCCCAATTACAGTAAAGGGCGGCTTTTCTTCTCGTGCGGCTGACCAGCCTTGAGCACTTCCTTGGGGATCGGCATCGACTAACAAAACTCGTCGCTTTGATAGGGCGATCGCATGGGCGAGATGGATTGCCAAGGTTGATTTCCCGCTCCCGCCTTTAAGGGAACTGAGGGTAATGATCAT
>NZ_CAWLFA010000004.1 GCF_963860125.1 Picosynechococcus sp. PCC 7002 | reverse complement strand
TTCTGGCTATCTGGTTGTCTGGTTTTAAAGATAATTCGATTGTACGTGATTTGTAAAAGAATAAACGAGAATCATTAATCTGGCATTCTGTAAATCTGGTTTTCTGGTATTTTGTAAGCATTAGATCAAAAGCAAAATGTAATGTCATCTTGAAGCTACAGACAATACACTGCAAAGGATCTAACCTTTTGAGCACTGCGTCTTTAGTGCTGTGAGCTGACTGTCGAAAAATGTCTCAAATCTTAGATATCTCAATCAGAGGTGCATTTCTTTTTAGCGGGATTTACTTCAGCATTATATTTGCTGCATACTGGCACGATGCTTTCACTCGCTACCTCAGCCCACAACGGACAATTGCTAGACCATCACCAGAGACCATTATCCCTAAGCTAGAGGAACCAGAAATCGTTAGAGAGATCCGAAAATATATTCACTCACCTTCTCTACACAAAACAGTACAGAAATATTTAGGCAAAGAAGTAAGCGAAGCAACACAAGCAGAACTAATTGCGGTATGGACAAAAATTGAGGACAGGTGGGGCGATGAATTTTTTGCTCAAGTTCAACAAGATATGGATCGATATCACAACGACTGATTTCAAATCTTAAACAAGACGAAAAACGCCTGAAAGTAACAAAACGAAAATTTAGTTACATCCAAAACCATGAAGGAAAGCAGCATGAACATCATCACCATCACCGAACCGATCACTCAAGGGAGATTGACTACTGCTACCACTGACAATGAGATCCTGAAACGATGGGCTAGCCAAAAGTCATCTGCCACCCAAAAGACTTATTTCTATATCGTCCGTAACTTCATGGCGGCGATCGCCAAACCATTGAACCAAATCACCCTTGATGATCTGTTGGACTGGCTCGATTCCCTCCAATGGCAATCCCAGAACACGAGGCGAAATAAAATTGCGGTCATTCGCTCCCTGTTTGGGTTTTGCCATGCCACGGGATATATCACCCTGAATCCTGCTAAGCTCCTCCAGCAACCAAAAGAGAATGATTGCCGCATCGAGAGAATCATCACTAAGCCCAAGGTTCAGGCCATGGCCATGAATGCTGATACGCTACGAAACGAGCTGATTATCAAGACTCTGTACCTGTTAGGGGTTCGGGTAAGTGAACTGATTAATATCCGCTGGGATGACTTTATTCAGACTGATGATAATGGTCTAAAACTTAAGGTAATGGGGAAAGGGGATAAGGTTCGGTTTATCGTGGTTCCCACTGGCCTATGGGATGAATTGGAAGCCTTACGGAATGATTCTGCTTATGTTTTCAGCAGTCGCAAGGGAAATAATGGCAGCAAGCTCTCACGGATTCAGGTTTACCGGGTCGTCAAGGCGAATGGCGATCGCGTTGGTGTTCAAGTTTCTCCCCACTTCCTACGCCACTCCCACGCGACACACTCCCTTAAGAACGGCTGCGACTTGCATTTGCTCAGTGAGTCCCTAGGCCATGGCAACATCGCGATCACAAGCCGCTACCTCCATGCCAGTGGGGATGATGGCAGCGCTAATTATTTGAGCTTGTAAGGTGATCGCCTTTGTCGGTTTAAAATTTGTCTAAAAGTATGACAAAAAAAGTAAGGGGGTATGGCGAAACGGACAAAACAAGCGAGAAATTATAACCATTTGGAGGATCACCCCTCCCGGAAGTGTTAGGAATTTTACAACAGTCGCCAGTCCTGAGAATTTCCGGGAACCGCCCCATAAACCTTGGCCAAATCCCAGAGTATTACCACCAAAGCAATGGTCAAAGCCAGTGAACTCGATGAAAACAGCGAAGAAACCCTACCTAAAACCCGTCGCCTTTATCTTCGGTTCCGAGAGTGGCACAATCCCAGAGGCAACCGTTTACCGAGCCACCCAAGAAGCCTATGCAAAAAACTATACCTACCATTCGTGATTGGCTTTGGCACTACCGCTAATGCCCGTCAATTCGTTGAAAACTGCCAAGACATCACGGGGATTCCCGCCACCTATATCCAAGCCACACCGGATTTATGGAAGACTGAATCTATTTAATGGAGAGTATTTAGCCATGAACCCTTCAATTCTTGAAAAATATAATGCCTTACCTACAGGAATCAAAAAGCAAGTCGAAGACTTTATCGAGTTCCTTGCCCAAAAGTATCTCAAAAATTCTCAGCCACCAGTTCTCCCAACAGAGAAAAAGTACGGTTATGGCAGTTTAGCCGGAAAATTAGTGGTTCCCGACGATTTTGACGAACCCCTAGAAGAATTGGCGGAGTATATGTAAATGTACTTGCTTGATACCCATATTTTGCTCTGGTATTTAGCCGCCGATAAAAGGCTAAGTCCTGAGATTAAAGCAATTCTCGATCAGAGAGAAAATCTGAATTTAAGTATCGCTAGTCTCTGGGAAATAGCGATTAAGTTCAATATTGGCAAACTGCCAGCAGGTTCCAATTATCACGACATTTTAGAGCAAATAGATTTTCTGAGGGTCAATACTTTAAATCTGAGTCGAGATGACCTAATTCAATATCGAAACCTACCACTAAACCGTGACCACCGCGATCCCTTTGATCGAATTCTCATTGCCCAAGCAATCAATCATTCCCTAACTTTGGTAACTGCTGACTCCAAATTTAGAACCTATGACCTCGAAGATTTAAAGCTCTATTCCGGATGACATCTACCCCAGTATTTCCCAACTATGGCTGAATCATTGGGAGAACATTATTCCCCTGTTTGATTACCTGCCAGAAATCCGCAGGATGATTTACGCCACCAATGCCATCGAGGCGGTGAACCGTTCTCTGCGGAAGGCCTTGAAAAAGAAGGGAATGTTCCCGAATCCAGATGCAGCCTTGAAATTACTGTACTTAGGACTGAAAAATTTGACAAGGAGATGGACAGTGCCAATTTCCCATTAGAAGAGAGCCTTGGGTTATTTTGCCATCAATAATCCTGAGTACTTTCTCCACTAACTTTTCTTGCTTACACAAAATTCTTGACAATCCCAACTTCGATGATTTCCGATGGGTTATTCAGGATAAGGGTCATCTAAACTCAACCTTCGTTTAACTTCATCGGTTTTTTCCTTTAATTTTTTCTTGGCATCAAAAATTCTCTCCTGAAAGCAATTTACAAGCTTTTCACGTTCTTTTTTGGCATTCTCAGCCGTTTCAGCCTGTATGCTGAGATTTTCCTGATGTTTCCTGATTGCTTTCAGTTGTAACTGGTAGAACTGCTCATACTGGTCTGGTGGTAATTTCTTCTTCAATTCTGCTAGCTGTTGTTTTTGACTCTCAGATAATTCCACTTTAATAGATGGTTTAATTGTACTATTTTCAGTTTTTTCGAGCGGAAAATTTGGTGCTACTTCTACGCTATCACTCACTTCCGTTGAATCTAGAGTTATCGGTTTAAGTTCTGGTGTCTGTCGGTGAGGATTTCTCTGATCTGACTTTTGAAGAGGTTTTAAATTTTCTTTTCTTTGTTCTGCCTGTTGATTTAATTGTGCTAATTGAGCTTCTGGACTTTGATTTACTAAGGGTTCTTTCCCCCCTCTTAGTAGGGGCTGTTTGTTTGAATCGCCAGAAACGTTGTCCTGACTGGAATTACACACGGTTTGCTCGTCCGTTTGAGGGGATTTAAAATGGCTGGAAGTCTTGTCCTGACTGGAATTACACACGGTTTGAGATTCGTTCTCGGTTTTGACTGATTCTTGAATGAGATGCTTGTATTGTTTTGCTAGTCTTGCTTTCCAGTATTTGACGACTGTTGCCATGGAGCTGGCTGCTTTTTTTACTACTGCCTTCAGTAGTTCTGTTTTTGTTGTGAAGGCTTGCTGTTCGGTGGCCAGGGTCTGTAATGCGCTGGTTATGCGGTCTAGGGCGTCTTTTTGTTTTTCTTGGTTATTGGGGTTTGGTTCGGGTAATGCTGGTTCTGCTATTGCTTCTTTGCGGTTACTGGGTTTGAATTTTCTCTCAGCATATCTGGCAATGTCTTTGCAGCGTTGTTCGATGTCTGCTTTGTGTTGGCAGTATTTTTTATAGCCGGGCAGGTTGGTTACGAGTTCTTTGAGTCTTTTTTGTAAGGGAATACCGCCGAGGTTCTCTAGGATTCTTAGTCTTCGACCGAGGTTCAGGAGGATGTCGTTTGTTTGGGCGATCGCCGTGAATCCTTCTTTCAGCAGAGTTTCGTGTTCTTCCCTGATTTTCTTAAGCTTGGGGGATTTGGATTGCTGGGGGATCTGATAGGCAGCTTGGTAGTTTCGTCTGGTATTGGCTTTGATTGCTGCTTCTAGGATTTCTATATCCTGTTGTGATTCGCAGTGTTCCCAGGCTTGAATAAATGCTTCTAGGGTGTCGCTATAGGGGGCATAGTCTTCATCGAGTAAGACTGAGCCTTGTTGCAGGGGGAGTCGATGCCGTTGATATTCTGACCAATCTTCTGGTTTATCGGAGCTGCTCCATTGTTTCTTGTTGGGGAATATTTCCAGGATTCCTCCTGCGACATTGAAGCCGTCTGCTTTGAGTTTGTCTTCGATTAGTGCGGCGAGGCCATAGGTCTTTACGGGTTGGGGTAGGGGGAAATAGATGTGGATGCCTTCTGTGTGGCTCGACTGGAGTTGGAAGCTACTGTTTAATCCCAGGTCTTCGAGGGAGCCTTTGATCTTTTGGAGGGCGTTCGTGCGTTGGTGGGGATGGTATGGACTATTTGCGTCAACGTCCAGCATTAGATAATGAGTCGTTTTGCCGAAGTTAACACCAACATACTTTGAGGTTGAGTGCCACAGGTCTAAAAGCACTTCATCGGTTAATTTCTTTGGTAAGCCCTTGTCTTTGGCAAATTTCCAAGTTCTGTCGGAGATGCTCTTCCATCTCGGTTTTCCTTTCTCTGTAAGGCTTTCGGCGTAGATCCAGGCGTTCCGACAAGGGAAGATTTCGAGGAATTTTTGAATATAACGACCTTGTAGCTTCACAAGATCGTCTTGAGAGGTTATAATCATGATCAAGTGGCACCCCCAACAGGGCGCATATTCTTAGTATTTTTAAAACCGTTGATTCAAAGTTTGGTCGCTTAGGAATCGGCGGTTTTAGTCTTTTTAGGAGCTTCTACAGATGCAAAAATCTATAAAATGCTCCCCACGACGTTACCATATTTAGTGTCAAAATTCTAGGTCTCGTTTCTAGTCTGCTTTTCAAGATCTCTATAGGTAGTGCTCAACGCCTTACGGCATCAATGGTTTGAACACAAGCTATTGGTGATCGCCCGCTCAACTCGCCCACTATAGGGAAACAAAGGTTCACCTAAAACCGCTTGCCGAATAAGGCCAATCAACACGGCAGTATGGGGGCAACTTAGAAAATGGAAAAGTCGTACGCTCTACAATAAATCGTAGTTTTGACAGAGCGATCGCAGTTCATTTTTAAGGCGATCGCCTACTGAGTCTGGGCTAATGCTTGTACAGTCTGAGCTGCTTTTAGATGTTCTTCAACAATTTCTTGATGCAACCATGGAGGAGTGAGAATTTGTACATTAGCTCCGTACTGTAATATGCGTTGACGAAACCAGAATAAACAATCTTCATTGGTTTCAATGTCAACATACTGTTGTTCTACATTTCGTCTAATTATCATTTCATTGTGACGGCGGGGTTTATAGCTAGATAGACTCCCAGTCATTCGATATTGGACTTTTAGAGTTGGAAAGCTCGATAAAAGCCAATGGATATTTGAAGAGGGATTCACTGAA
Organism: Picosynechococcus sp. PCC 7002; assembly: GCF_963860125.1. Classification (NCBI taxonomy): domain Bacteria; kingdom Bacillati; phylum Cyanobacteriota; class Cyanophyceae; order Chroococcales; family Geminocystaceae; genus Picosynechococcus; species Picosynechococcus sp. PCC 7002. Next base: position 26,228 of record NZ_CAWLFA010000004.1, on the reverse strand, counting down.
AGAATGCGGTCAATTCGGAAAAGGACATTTTGCTCGATATTAGGGCGTTTTTGAATGCGTTGGGTCAAGATATCTGGCACATAGGCGAAGAGATACAGACTGCCATTATGTAAGCGTAATTCGGAGCGATCTAAGTCCCATAATGCTTCATCGCCTAAGCTGTTGCGATAACGGATGGTAAAACGGCAGGCTGTTTCTAGACGTTTTTGTAAATTTATGATGATCTCTTTGGTTTTGGTATCGCTGTAATCTACAGGTGGATTAAAGTCTGCTTGAAGATAGGTTGGGCGATCGCCTTCTGTGAGAGGACAAATATCTTGAAGTTGACCAGCTTGTTGAGAAAAACCCATTTGTTCAAGGAGATGGGTTGCTAAATAAAGGGCTTGCCGTTGATCTGCGGAGAGAATGACGGGAAAATTTGATTTTTTGAGAACATAGGGACGGTGGGGCGCACTCTCAATCTCAAACCCGCAATCCCGCAGTTTTCGGATAGTACGAGTCAGCTTTTGGGCGACATCATCGGCAGGCTGCTGGTGCTGTTCTAGAAAAAGTTCTAATTGCTCTGTAAGGTCTTTGCGATAACGAGGCTGTGATGCCAGCGATTTAAGTACTTCTATGAAAAAAACAAATTGATTGAAGTCACTTGCCATCACTAAGCCACTGGACAATTTGTTGATCTAAAAGCGAAAAGTACAAAAAAAGACACTTTATCCCTCAATGAACACTAAGTTTCAGTCCCGAATTCAGGATTAGTATAGCTTGGAATAAAAGCTGAAAATTTTTGTACCCTTCGTGAGCTAATTGTAGCAGAGCATGAAAAAAAGGTGTTAGTAATCATGGAGGGATTTCTAAAGGGAGGAAAGAAGGGGTTGCAAAAATCTGATAATTATGCCACGATACAAAAATAAGCAGTCGTTGAGCGGGGGTAGGATCTTGCTCGCAAACTGCTTAATCGTTTCTTTATATATTCCACCAAACCTAAAATTTGGTGCTTATTCGCCATGAATTATATCGAAAATCTCCCCTTATTTCAACAGGAGAATCATGGTTGGCTCGATCCTCAACCGAATCCTGACATTGTGCGTTTTAACCAGCAAATGGAGATTCCTGCCGTTGAATCGCAAATGACGACTCATGACATTCTAAAAATCACTCAATTACCCAGACATCGATTACCGCGAATTGGTGCAGGAGTGAGTTATCAGTCTTATTTCCTGCTGCATGAGAAGAAAGACTGCTGGAAGGCTTATCGACAGATCAGTGCTTAATCCAGTCATTCGTGTTGTGCGGTGAGTTTTCTGATCCAGATTACTCACCAATTGCTTAACTGTGCTCAAAAAAGAAGTTATCTGTTTTTGATTACAACTTTAATTTTAAAGGGTATAGCATATTTTTATTACCCAAAGTGGATGCCATGAAAGTTCAAGTTAAGCCACTCTATGCCAAGCTCAATGAGGGTTTGGGTCAATGTCCATTAGGTTGTCAGTCGGTGTGTAAAGTTAGGGAGCAAGCTCCTGAAATGCAACCCCCCGATGGCTGTAGTTGTCCTCTCTATGACCACCAAGCCCAAACCTATGCACTTACAACCGCAGGTGATACAGATATTATCTTTAACCGTGTGGCGACAGGTGGCGGTAAATCTTTGGGGGCGACCTTGCCTGCTTTGCTCCCTAAAGTTCATCCAGACTTTCGGGTGATGGGACTCTATCCCACAATTGAGTTAGTAGAAGATCAGTACCGACAGCAGCAGGAATATCATCAGATGTTTGGTCTGAATGCAGAGAAACGGGTCGATCGCCTTTATGGTGCAGAATTAGCCCGACGGATTAGCGAAAAAGGCAGTAATCGGTTTCAAGAATTATTGAAATCTATAGAACAAAAACCTGTCATTCAGACAAATCCAGATATTTTTCACTACATTACTCATTTTCGGTATCGAGATAATGCTCGCAGTCAATCTGAATTACCGATGGTCATGGCGAAGTTTCCCGATCTGTGGGTGTTTGATGAATTCCATATTTTTGGAGAACATCAAATGGCAGCGGCGTTGAATAGTTTGTTATTGATTCGTCATGCAACCCAAAGTAAACGCAAGTTTTTATTTACTTCTGCGACACCGAAAACAAGTTTTGTAGAAAGTTTAAAAAATAGTGGGTTTAAGATTGCCGAGATTCAGGGTGAATACAGCGATCGCCTTCAACAGGGATATCGACAAATCCTACAGACTATTAATCTAGAATTTGTTCATTTAAAAGATACCGATACAGAAAGTTGGCTATTAGCACAATCCCAAAATTTGCGAAATCTATTACATCAAGAAAAAAATGGTCGGGGCTTAATTATTGTTAATTCCGTCGCTGCGGCGGGTCGTTTATGTCGAAATTTATCAAAAATATTACCTGATGTGGAAGTTAGGGAAATTAGTGGTAGATGCGATCGCCAAGAACGTCAGCGAACCCAAAACGATTTACGAGAGTTGGAAAAACCCGTATTAGTCGTTGCAACATCAGCGGTGGATGTCGGTGTTGATTTCAAAATTCATTTACTCATTTGTGAAAGTAGTGATTCCGCAACAGTAATTCAACGGTTAGGGCGATTAGGTCGTCATGCTGGTTTTCAGAAGTATCAAGCCTATGTCTTAATTCCATCCCAAACCCAATGGATAATTGCCAGTTTAAAACAAGAGTTAGAAGAGGGGTCTTCAATCGATAGATTAGAATTAAGCACAATCATTGAAACTGCATTTAATGCACCACAGGAATTTAAGCAATATCAAAAACGATGGGGGGAATTACAAGTACAAGGTATGTTGCACCAAATGGTTTATGGCGGTTCCAAGAGTGAATCTAAAGATAATTTAGCTGTAACTCAAGAGTTGCGTGACCGCATGATTGTAAGTCTAGAAAGAGTCTATCAAAAAGAAATAAATGGTTTTGGTAGATGGTGGGGTTTAGGCAATGACGCTGTGGGAAAAGCGACTCAAGAGGAATTGCTCCGATTTAGAGGTGGCTCCTCTTTACAGTCAGGGATTTGGGATGGCGATCGCTTTTATTCCTATGACCTTTTAAAAGTTTTACCCTATGCCACTGTTGAAGTAATTGACCGGGAAACATTTCTCGAAGCGGCTCAAAAATCAAAACATGGAATAGAAGAATTTCCTGAACAATACCTAACTAGTTATTTCAAAATCACCAAATGGCTCGATCAGCGTCTTAATCTTTCCCTTTTTTCTACTCATAGTCATCTTGTTAGTTGCCAACTCATGCTATTAGATCGACTCCAATTAAAAGGGCATATCCAAACAGAACTGAGTCGTTGTTTGGGTCGTAGTAAATATCTTGTCTATCTTGTTCCAGTCAATCGCAATAATCCCTCTAGCCATTGGGATATTAGTCGAAAATTACGCCTTAGCCCTCTTTTCGGTTTATATCGTCTGACGGATAGTGGCGGGAATGCTTATGGTTGTGCGTTTAACCATGATGCTTTATTGCTTGAAGCTTTGAAGTGGCGGTTAGGGGATTTTTGCAAACAAGCCACCAGTGAATCTTTAATTTTTTAAGGGAACAACAATCATGACAACCCTTCTTCAAACTTTGCTGATTCGTACTTTACCGGAGCAAACAGACTCTATTCTTTTAGAATACTTTCAAACTATTTTACCTGCCCTTGAAGAACATTTTGGTAATGCTTCAGGCTTAGGAGGTTCATTTATTTCCCATCAAAAGCATTTTGAGCGGCAGGGCTATGACATAGAAAGAGCCCAGAAGATTGCTCAAAGTTTTGCAAAAAAAGGAGATCAAACATTAGCGGCTCATATTCTCAATGCCTTACTGACAACGTGGAATGTGATGCAGGAATTAGATGTATTTCCAAATGCCATTGAACAACGTTTACTTTGTTTAGGAATTACCCTCCATGATTATGATAAGCATTGTCATGCTCAAGACATCGTGGCTCCTAATCCTGATAATGTGCAGGAGATTATTAATATATGTTTGCGATTAGGTGAGCGGTTGAATTTTGATGGCTTTTGGTTAGATTGGCGTAATTATATTGCTGAAATTTCTTATCTTGCTCAAAATACTCATGGTAAACAACATACAAATTTAATTTCAAGTAATTGGTCAAATGCGGGTTATCCCTTCACGATTAAAGAAAGAAAATTAGATTATCCTCTCCGGCATTTACTTACTTTTGGAGATATAGCAGTTCACCTAACGAGTCCCCATGATTTAGTAAGTTCGACGATGGGTGATCGCCTGCGAGATTTATTAAGTCGGTTGAGTATTGAAAAAAGGCTTGTCTATCATCATTTGCGAGATACAACGGGGATTTTGAGTAATGCAATCCATAATGTTACCCTCAGAACTGTTCAAAAATTAAACTGGAAACCTTTACTCTTTTTTGCTCAAGGTGTCATTTATCTAGCTCCTCAAGAGTCTGAAATTCCTGAACGAGATGAAATCAAACAGATTGTTTGGCAGGGAATTAGCGAAGAATTAGGCAAAAAAATGTCCGCTGGTGATGTGGGTTTTAAGCGGGATGGTAAAGGATTAAAAGTCTCACCTCAAACTTCTGAGTTATTAACAGCGGCGGATATTGTTCGGATTTTACCTCAGGTTATTTCGGTCAAAGTCAACAACGCAAAAAGTCCAGCGACACCTAAACGTCTTGAAAAACTAGAGTTAAGTGATGCGGAACGGGAAAGACTCAATGAAGTTGCAGATTTACGCTGCGATCGCCTTGCGGAGTTACTGGGTCTTGTACAAAAAGAAATTTTTCTGTTACCTGAACCTTTTATCGAGTGGGTTTTAAAAGATTTAGAGCTAACTTCTGTGATTGCGCTGGAGGAAACCCAAGTGCAATCCGGTGGGGTGAATTATGGCTGGTATCGCGTGGCAGCCCATTACATTGCGAATCATGCCACATGGGATTTAGAAGAATTTCAGGAGTTTTTGCAGGGGTTTGGCGATCGCCTTGCGACATGGGCGGAGGAAGAAGGCTATTTTGCAAAACATCAAAGCCCAACACGCCAAATTTTTGAAGATTACCTTGACCGTTATCTAGAAATTCAAGGCTGGAAAAGTGACCATCAAGCCTTTATTCAGGAGCTAAAAAATTACATTAATGCCAAAACTAAAAAATCAAAACAACCGATTTGTTCTTTGAGTTCTGGGGAATTTCCTTCAGAGGATCAAATGGATTCAGTTGTTCTTTTTAAACCCCAGCAGTACAGCAATAAAAATGCTTTAGGTGGTGGGCAAATTAAGCGAGGTATTTCAAAAATTTGGTCACTAGAAATGCTTTTGCGTCAGGCTTTCTGGTCTGCTACTGCGGGTAAATTCGAGGATCAGCAACCTATTTTTATCTATCTTTATCCTGCCTATGTCTATGCCCCTCAAGTTGTAGAAGGAATTAGAGAATTAGTGCATGGCATCGCTTCGATCAATCTCTGGGATGTTCGTAAGCATTGGGTTAACAACAAGATGAATCTTGCTAGTCTGAAGTCTTTACCTTGGCTTAATGAAGATGTTGAACTAGGAACAAATTCTCAACTGAAATACACAAAAGAAGATTTGCCCTTTCTTGCCACTGTTTATACAACTAGCAGAGAAAAAACGGATACCGATGCTTGGGTTAAACCTGCGTTTCTTGCCTTACTTCTACCCTATCTCTTGGGAGTGAAGGCGATCGCCACCCGAAGCATGGTTCCGCTCTATCGAAGTGATCAAGATTTTCGAGAATCAATTCATCTCGATGGAGTCGCAGGTTTTTGGAGCTTACTGGGTATCTCGACAGATTTACGAGTCGAAGATATTGCCCCAGCTTTGAATAAACTTTTGGCGATTTATACCCTACACCTTGCCGCCCGCAGTAGCCCTCCTAAAGCGAGGTGGCAGGATCTCCCCAAAACCGTACAGGAGGTAATGACCGATGTTTTAAATGTATTTGCCCTTGCTGAACAGGGATTAAGACGTGAAAAACGCGATCGCCCCTATGACTCAGAAATCACTGAATATTGGCAATTTGCCGAAATTTTTTCCCAAGGAAATATTGTTATGACCGAAAAATTGAAACTGACTAAGCGTTTGGTTGAGGAATATCGCAAGTTTTATCAAGTGCGAACTTCTGACTCTAGCCATGCAATTTTATTACCCCTTTCTAAGGCATTAGAACAAATTTTGTCTGTTCCCGATGACTGGGATGAAGAGGAATTAATTTTACAAGGCTCTGGTCAACTCCAAGCCGCACTAGATCGCCAAGAGGTTTATACCCGACCCATCATTAAAGACAAATCAGTTGCCTATGAAACACGACAATTACAGGAATTAGAGGCAATTCAAACCTTTATGACCACTTGTGTACGGGAATTGTTTGGGGAAATGTGCAAAGGCGATCGCGCTATCCTCCAAGAACAACGTAATCGTATCAAGTCCGGTGCAGAATTTGCCTATCGTCTTTTGGCGTTAGAAACACAACAAAACCAAAACTAATTTTAGATATCAATTCTCTTCATTATTTCTAGGAATTTTTCATCATGTTAGAAAGTCTAAAATCTCAATTTCAACCTGCTTTTCCTCGTCTTGCATCTGGTCACTATGTTCATTTTCTAGTGTTGCGCCACTCCCAATCTTTTCCAGTATTTCAAACTGATGGAGTTTTGAATACAACCCGAACCCAAGCAGGACTATTACAACAAACAGATCAACTCAGCCGTTTGGTCATGTTTAAGCGAAAACAAACTACGCCAGAACGTTTATCAGGTCGTGAACTTCTGCGTAATTTAGGTTTGACAAGTGCCGATAAAAGCGCGAAAAACCTTTGTGAATATAACGGGGAAGGTTCTTGTAAAAAATGTCCTGATTGTATTCTCTATGGTTTTGCAATTGGAGATAGTGGCTCAGAACGTTCAAAAGTCTATTCTGATTCTGCTTTTTCCCTAGGCACTTACGAACAATCCCATCGTAGTTTTACTTTTAATGCACCTTTTGAAGGAGGAACAATGAGTGAAGCTGGGGTAATGCGGAGTGCAATTAATGACTCGACCCACATCTTGCCAGAAGTTACTTTTCCCACAGTCGAATCATTGCGAGATGCAACCTATGAAGGTTTTGTCTATGTATTAGGTAATCTACTCCGAACAAAACGATATGGGGCGCAGGAATCTCGTACAGGTACGATGAAAAACCATTTGGTAGGGATTGTTTTTGCTGATGGAGAAATTTTCAGTAATCTGCATTTAACCCAAGCTCTTTATGACCATATTGGAGGGGAATTGAATAAACCAATTTCTGAACTTTGTGAGGCAGCATCAACCGTTGCGCAAGATCTTTTAAATAAAGAGCCAGTCCGTAAATCTAAGTTGATTTTCGGTGCAGATTTAGAAGCATTAGTCCAAGAAGTAAATGACATTTACCAAAATGATGCTGAGTTAACAAAACTTCTAGGTTCTTTATATCAGCAAACCCAAGATTATGCGACAGAGTTTGGTGCGTTATCGGGTGGGAAGAAAAAAGCAAAATCTTAGATTTTTAAATATTTGCAGAGGGTTATGATTAGTTCGACCCTCTTTTCTTCTTTCTCTTTTTAGGTGCTTATGACAAAAATTTATCGCTGTAAATTAACTCTCCATGACAATGTATTTTTTGCAAGTCGAGAGATGGGAATTCTTTATGAAACAGAAAAGTATTTTCATAATTGGGCATTAAGTTATGCTTTTTTTAAAGGAACAATTATTCCCCATCCCTATGGCTTAGTTGGAGGAAATGCTCAAAAACCTGCTTATTTAGATCGTGATCGCGAACAGAATTTACTTCATCTCAATGATTCGGGAATTTACGTTTTTCCCGCCCAACCTGTCCATTGGTCTTATCAAATTAATACCTTTAAAGCTGCTCAATCTGCCTATTATGGTCGCTCTGTTCAATTTGGTGGGAAAGGTGCAACTAAAAACTATCCGATTAATTATGGTCGTGCCAAAGAATTAGCAGTAGGTAGCGAGTTTCTAACTTATGTCGTGAGCCAAAGAGAGCTAGATCTGCCAGTATGGATTCGTTTAGGAAAATGGTCTTCTAAAATTCGAGTCGAAGTGGAGGCGATCACCTCGGAAAAGATAATATCTGAATCAGGGGTTTATATCTGTAGTCATCCTCTAAATCCTCTAGATTGTCCTGAAACTCAACAAATTCTCCTTTACAACCGCGTGGTGATGCCACCATCTAGTTTATTGAGTCAATCGCAGTTAGAAGGAAACTTTTGGAAAATTGGTCGAGATTTATGCTTACCGCAAGATTTTAGTTATGGAGCCGGAACCATAGTAAAAGAATCAGCAATGGAGTCTAGTCATGCCTAATGATCCCTATAGTCTCTATTCAATTGTGATTGAATTAGGAGCGGCAGAAAAAGGTTTTCCAACCGGAATTTTAGGAAGATCACTTCATTCCCAAGTATTACAATGGTTTAAACAAGATAATCCTTTCTTAGCTACAGAACTACATCAAAGCCAAATATCTCCTTTTTCTATTTCTCCTTTAATGGGAAAACGTCATGCCAAGTTGACAAAAGCTGGCGATCGCCTATTTTTTAGAATTTGTTTGCTCAGAGGTGATTTATTACAGCCATTACTTAATGGTATAGAACAAACAGTGAATCAATCTGTCTGTCTTGATAAATTTCGATTTCGCTTATGTCAAACCCATATTTTGCCAGGTAGTCATCCTCTGGCAGGCGCTAGTCACTACTCTTTAATTTCTCAAACCCCAGTTTCATCAAAAATCACTTTGGATTTCAAAAGTTCTACAAGTTTCAAAGTAGACAGAAAAATCATCCAAGTATTTCCTTTAGGAGAACATGTATTTAATAGCCTTTTAAGACGATGGAATAATTTTGCGCCTGAAGATTTACACTTTTCTCAAGTTGATTGGTCAATACCAATTGCTGCCTTCGATGTAAAAACCATACCTATACATTTAAAAAAAGTTGAAATTGGTGCTCAGGGCTGGGTCACCTATATTTTTCCGAATACAGAACAAGCAAAAATTGCTTCAGTACTCTCAGAGTTTGCCTTTTTTTCAGGGGTTGGCAGAAAAACAACTATGGGTATGGGACAAGTACAAGTTAGAAGTTAAGAAGATGGATAATTACTTACCTTTGGCATATCTAAATGCATGGGAGTACTGTTCCCGACGCTTCTACTTTGAATATGTCTTAGGAGAAATGGATAACAATGACCATATTATTCGGGGAAACCATCTCCACAGAAATATCAACGAAGCTGGGACATCAACTGAAGGAGATACCCGAATTCATAGGCAGCAATGGGTTTGGAGCGATCGCCTAAAAATTAAGGGCATTATCGATGCAGTCGAAGAAACGGATGGCTTACTGATTCCCCTCGAATATAAAAAAGGAAAAATGGGGAAGCACCTTAATGATCATTTCCAACTTTGCGCCGCAGCCCTATGCCTAGAGGAACGCACCAAACAAGAAATTCCCTACGGTGAAATTTTCTATTACGGCAATCGACGGCGACAACAGGTTGAATTTACCCAAACCCTCCGAAACTTGACCGAGCAAGCGATTATGGCAGCCCATCTTGCTAGTAATCGCCCCATGCCTCTGCCAATCACCAATCAAAAAAAGTGCACTGATTGCAGCCTAAAGCGTTTGTGCCTCCCTAAAGAAATTAAAAAACTAGTTAAATTCCATTAACCATGTCAACTCTATACCTAACTCAGCCAGATGCCATTCTGAGCAAACAACAAGAAGCATTCAAGATCGCCCTGAAGTCTGAAGATGGCACATGGAAAAAACAATCAATCCCTGCCCAAACCTTGGAAGATATTGTTCTTCTGGGTTATCCCAGCATGACAGGGGAAGCCTTTGGATATGCCCTAGAACTTGGTTTACCTGTCCATTACCTCAGTCGCTTTGGTAAATATGTTGGCTCTGCTCTCCCCAATGAATCCCGCAATGGTCAACTGCGTCTTGCTCAATTTCGCGCCCATGAGAACCCAAACCAACGCCTCGATATCGTTAAGGCGATCGCCAAAGGTAAAATCCACAACCAATACAATCTCCTCTACCGACGGGGACAAAAAGAAAATCCCCTCAAAGGTCGCGAAAAACTGGTACTTCAAAAACAGTCTCTCGACGAAGTACGCGGTGTTGAAGGCTTAGCCGCGCGGGAATATTTCGCCTGCTGGCAGGACATTTTAGGAGACCAATGGAAATTTACCGGACGTTTTCGTCGTCCCCCCACCGACCCCGTCAATGCCCTCTTGAGTTTCGGTTATGGCTTACTCCGCACCCAAGTGACTGCTGCGGCCCACATTGCTGGACTCGATCCCTACATCGGCTTCCTCCATGAAACCACCCGTGGTCAGCCCGCCCTCGTTCTCGACCTTATGGAAGAATTCCGTCCTCTAATTGCCGATAGTGTTGTTTTGACTGTCCTCAAACAAAAAGAAATTAAACCCAAAGATTTTAATGAAAGTCTTGGTGCTTACCGTCTCAAAGATGATGCTTGTAAGGTCTTTTTATCTGCCTTTGATCGCAAACTTTGTTCAGAATTTAAACATCCCATTTTTAACTACAAGTGCAGTTATCGTCGGGCCATTGAGCTACAAGCGAGACTGCTTGCGAGGCATCTACAAGAAGGGATTCCCTACGAACCTTTAATTATTCGATGAACACTCTCTTTTACCTGATCATTTACGATTTACCTTCTACAAAGGCAGGGGATAAGCGCCGAAAACGCTTGTTTGATTTATTATCGGGTTATGGCACTTGGAAACAATTTAGTGTTTTTGAATGTTTTCTGACGACAAAGCAATTTGCAAAATTACAAACTTCGATAGAAAAATTGATCAAACCAGATGAAGATGCTGTCTGTATCTATATCCTTGATGCCACTGCTGTTAAAAAGGCGATCGCCTACGGTACATCTACACCAGAAAAACCAGGTAGCATCATTCTTTAGATTTGACCTAAAATCAAGTTGGCAAACCCATAGCGTGACCAAAAACCCTAGGGACTTCGCCAAAATCTCTAGAACCTTGAAAATTCAATACTTTTCGATACTTGAAGGTCAACAACTTGCGTGGCGATCGTTGGTAAAATCAGATTCATGGGGATACATCTGCCAAATAAGCTTCGCAAAGCTAGGTATCGTCAGGTTTCTGGATCGCGGGCCTTTCCAACCACTAAATCCCGACTACGGGACTGAAACACCCAGGCGTTGGCGCTGTTTTTCGTCTCAAAGAGGCTTTCCAACCACTAAATCCCGACTACGGGACTGAAACTTTTTATCGAAGCAACCGTGATAGATCGCGTTGGCTTTCCAACCACTAAATCCCGACTACGGGACTGAAACCAGGATGCCCTTGCAGCGATTGAGGCGGAACAGAACTTTCCAACCACTAAATCCCGACTACGGGACTGAAACTTGCTACCGCCTGGGCCTGAATCGCTACGATTGACTTTCCAACCACTAAATCCCGACTACGGGACTGAAACCGCCATCAAGGCAGACCATGACCGACCAAACCAATCCTTTCCAACCACTAAATCCCGACTACGGGACTGAAACAATTCACCCGTAGTGGTCACATCATTGTGCTGCGTGCTTTCCAACCACTAAATCCCGACTACGGGACTGAAACAAGGATAAGCAAGTTTGGCTTGCGACTTGGAAGGACTTTCCAACCACTAAATCCCGACTACGGGACTGAAACGCCTGCAATTCTCCACAAAACAGGCTACTTTCCCGCTTTCCAACCACTAAATCCCGACTACGGGACTGAAACATCTCTGTAGTAATCTCTGTATATATAGACGAGTCTTTCCAACCACTAAATCCCGACTACGGGACTGAAACACGCAACATCGAGGATCACCGCCCTGTCCCCCTTGGGACTTTCCAACCACTAAATCCCGACTACGGGACTGAAACTGGCCATCGATAACCGCATTGGCGACATCAGCCGCCGCCTTTCCAACCACTAAATCCCGACTCGGGACTGAAACCAGGTCAAAGGCTTTCTGGTGGGTATCTCGCTTGACTTTCCAACCACTAAATCCCGACTACGGGACTGAAACTTTTTCTTTTGCGTTGTGATTTCTTGAACATAATCACTTTCCAACCACTAAATCCCGACTACGGGACTGAAACCCGTCCTGGCGATGGTTTCGGCGCGACGTTCCGCTTTCCAACCACTAAATCCCGACTACGGGACTGAAACATCACGGGGATTGATGATGAAACTTGCGAATCGGCTTTCCAACCACTAAATCCCGACTACGGGACTGAAACCAATTTTTCTTTATCCCACCGCTGAATCGCACTGCTTTCCAACCACTAAATCCCGACTACGGGACTGAAACGAAGATTTGCCGCAGCAGTTGGCGAAAGCTAGGGCTTTCCAACCACTAAATCCCGACTACGGGACTGAAACATTAGCGGCGACTACGTTTGCGAGACGGAGACCACTTTCCAACCACTAAATCCCGACTACGGGACTGAAACTTAAGCCTTGAGAAACAATTAGGACAGTTACGCCTTTCCAACCACTAAATCCCGACTACGGGACTGAAACTGCCACAAGCTACCAGCGGCGACCAGGGAAAATGCTTCTTTCCAACCACTAAATCCCGATTACGGGACTGAAACAGATGATTTAATCAAACATCGATGAGAGAAGGGCATCTTTCCAACCACTAAATCCCGATTTACGGGACTGAAACGCAGCCCTCGCAAGTCGGTGGACAATCAGCGACGAAGTGCTTTCCAACCACTAAATCCCGATTACGGGACTGAAACACTAGACCCTATTCTCCAAACCTTACGGAGCGTCCCACTTTCCAACCACTAAATCCCGATTACGGGACTGAAACAGGACGATAGCGATGGCCCCAATGCAGACCCCAATGACTTTCCAACCACTAAATCCCGATTACGGGACTGAAACTATGAGGTGGCCTGCGATTTGCTCTACTGCCTCGATGCTTTCCAACCACTAAATCCCGATTACGGGACTGAAACCAGATCGCAGTCAGCAAAACAGCCAAACTTCTCAGGGCTTTCCAACCACTAAATCCCGATTACGGGACTGAAACGTTAAATTCTCCAATCCGAGAACGCTGGCAACGCCATCATCTTTCCAACCACTAAATCCCGATTACGGGACTGAAACAAGTCCCGATAACAGTCAACTCTATAAGCAAATCTAGCTTTCCAACCACTAAATCCCGATTACGGGACTGAAACGCAAGTGATATGCACCACCTCCTTCATCTTACTGCTTTCCAACCACTAAATCCCGATTACGGGACTGAAACATGAGCCCAACATGAAACCATTTCACTCCCCTGCCTACTTTCCAACCACTAAATCCCGATTACGGGACTGAAACAAATCACGAATTACCCCCTTGTAAGCCTTGTCGTTCTTTCCAACCACTAAATCCCGATTACGGGACTGAAACCACTCAAATTGCACCCTCTGAAATTAATCGAAACGGCTTTCCAACCACTAAATCCCGATTACGGGACTGAAACTTTCTCCCCTTGGCGCTCTAATTTGGCCCATGGCGACTTTCCAACCACTAAATCCCGATTACGGGACTGAAACAGGGCATCGCCTTTTCTATTAGGACTATGAATAAAAAACTTTCCAACCACTAAATCCCGATTACGGGACTGAAACGCTGCAATGATGGCGGAGATTAACAAAAAGGCAAACTTTCCAACCACTAAATCCCGATTACGGGACTGAAACAATTGGTACTTCGGATCGCATCAAAGTTGTTCCCGCCTTTCCAACCACTAAATCCCGATTACGGGACTGAAACTTCAATCACGGCGGCAGGAGCCGACCTTGGTGACCTCGCCGACTTTCCAACCACTAAATCCCGATTACGGGACTGAAACAAGAAAAAATGGGGGCTTTGATTTTTGTGGCAGACTTTCCAACCACTAAATCCCGATTACGGGACTGAAACAAGACCCACGGACGGGGATATCTTGGGTGGGCTGCTTTCCAACCACTAAATCCCGATTACGGGACTGAAACTTGGCTTCCGCGTTGCTCACGTTTGCTTCAGTGGCGCTTTCCAACCACTAAATCCCAACTACGGGACTGAAACATTTGTCCACGTGGCAATGTATGGCGATAGTTACCACTTTATTAACCTGGACAACAGCCCTGGAAGTTGTTATTAAATACTCTCATTTTGAGAGTATTCGGTTACTATTGGGGAAAAGGACTATATGCACTTAATCAGCATCAGCAAACTAAGGCAAGATGCAGCCAAATACTCTGATAGTAAATCAGCCCTAGATGCTTGGTATGCAGTGATCAAGCAGGCCCAATGGCAAAATCTAGAAGAGGTTCGGAAAACCTATCGAGACGCGGAGGCCGTCGGAAATTTTACTGTATTTAACATCAAGGGGAATAAATATCGCTTAATCGTTGGCATCGACTACCCATCTCAAACCGTTTACTACAAATATTTTTTGACCCACGCTGAGTACGACAAGGACACTTGGAAAAATGACCCCTACTTTAGATAAACAAAACTATGCCCAACTTCTAATGGATGCTATGCCCAAGGTCATCGAGACTGAAGCTGAGTATGAGCAGACATTGGCGCGGGTAGAAGGTCTACTCTTTCAGCAGAAAAAAAGCTTAGCTGAACAGTCCCTACTCAAGCTCCTTGTACTGTTGGTGGAACAGTATGAGACAAAGCATTTTTCGATATCGAAGGTTTCTCCCCATGAAGTGTTACAGCATTTGATGGAGGCGAATGGCATGAGCCAAAAAGATTTAGTGGGAGTGATCGGCTCAAGCGGGGTTGTTTCCGAGGTTGTTAATGGAAAAAGGAGCATCAGTAAATCTCAAGCCAGGGCATTAGGCCGCATTTTTAATGTTGATCCAGGCTTGTTTATTTAGATTTCGGGCTCATTCAGAGAAGAGTCTGTCCTTTCTCGTCCCGCAAAAATGTGAAGACCGCTGAAATTTTGCGTTGAAGTTTTTGCGAAAGATGAAATTTTCTCTGTTTTTCCGACCCAAGGAAATCTGCTTCCGATAGCAGCGATTTTGCCTCCGCCAGAAAAAAACCTCCGGCGGTGTATAAGGTGTGGGGAAATTTTCTCTCTTTGACTAGAAGATAAACGGCAGAGGGTGCTTCTGATTCCGTGGCTAGACAGTCAGAAGTTGATGGCGCTTTGCCCATGGCTAGGTGGCTTATTGCCTGTTGTTTGCTGGCAATTCTCAAGAAACCGGGATTATTCAACAACTATTGCGAATGAAATCTGTTTTGACCTATCCAGACTTTAGCAAAATACCACCCAATCCCCAGCAGATAACCAGCAATTAACCATCAGGGTAAACAGTAATACAACTTTACCCTTCAGACTAAACCTCAAAGAGAGAAAATCCTCAGCAAAAATTTGGCCCCCCGAACCAAGACTTACCTCAGGCAATCACAGCTTCTGCAGACGAACCATTGTGAAGTTGTGTAACAAATAAATCACTTCTATCCGTGCTGTTCAGGGCATTTCCTCTTTAGGGTCAGGAGGTAAGAACTATGTCCAAACTCAAAATCGTTATTGACCCCGGCAGTAGCGCCACGAAAGTGGTCTACCAGCGAGAGGGAGATTCAATCCAATGCTTTACCATGGCCCCCTATTGCGCGGCAGTGCCCCCGGACTATCCGAAATCTGCTGGGTGGGGGATGAACTATACCCACGTTGAAAATGCCTGGATATCCCATAAAGAAGCCTGCTATCTCCTGGGAGCTAGTGCCAAGAAATTTCAAGGTTCGGCTATCCGGAACAATGACCTGAAATACATCAAAGCCCTGTACAAAATCCTGGGGGTGCTATGCCATGTGCAGACCCTCATCCAGGAAACATTACCCATCGACCTGGGGATTCTGTTGCCCTTTGATGAATATGTCACAAAAGACCGCCTAGAAGAAGGATTAGTCGCCGCCCAGGAAACAGTCCTCTATTGCGGGAGATCTCTATCCCTAGATCTCAACGAAATCACCATCTGCCCAGAAGGCGCAGGGCTCTTTCTTCAGGGATTGCCCAGAAAAATTAACCCCCAATTAGCCCGGGTTGCTGTATTGGTAATTGGTCATCGTAATACCTCATGGTTAGTGACCGACAAAGGTTATCCCTCAGTGATGGAATCAGTGACCAATAACCTCGGCTTTCGGTGGCTGGTGCAAGAAGTGCAGAAGCGTACAGGCCATAAGGATGAAATAGCCCTCGCAGAGATGATTTTCACCGGGAAAAATCTCCGCCCAGAACTCCAACAGGAGATAAAAAAATGTCTCCCTCTGTATTGGCAACAAATCCGGCTATTTCTCACTGAACAAAACCCCGTGGACTATGTGGTGTGCGGTGGTGGCGCAGCAATGCTCCTGGAACAAGAAATCATGGGCCATTTATCAGGGAAAGTGAGCTGGGCGAATCATCTGGCCCGGGGGGTCGTGAAATCAGGCATTAAGGATCGGGTGATGGCCCGCCGTCTGGTGGACAGCTACGGACTTTTACACAGCCTATAGAGATAACAAAATGAGTAAACAACACTTTTTCCGTAGTGATACAGATAGTCCATTGCGGCAGATCCTGGAAGACTTCAAACAGAGTGAGGGTAGAAGTCTACAGAAAGAACTAGAAGATGCCCTCCTGCTCCTGCACTATCCCCGGATCCTACAAAAACGAGGCGCGACACCAGAGCAAATCAAAGACCAAGCAGAACTCTCAATCCGGCGTCTATCCCAAGCAATTAACCAACTGACTGCCTTGATTAATAGTCTCTCTCCCTCATCTCTGGAAGATTCACAAGCATTGTCACGATTGGAAAAATTTAATGGAGACGGAGACGGAGACGAAGAAGGGATTGAAGCTGATACTGAGGCTAATGCTGCCCCCTGTTTTAGCCCCAGATTATTTGCGAAGGACACCTTTTGAGGCATTGACCCATGAATAAACAAGACATCATCACCCAATACCAAACCTCAATGACCAAGCTCAACCAAGTCCTGGAGGCTTTGGCCATTGATCTCAACACCGAGGAATTTACCCCAGCCCAGACCGCCCTACTAGACCAGGTCTGGCATCTCGTGCGCCAGGAAAACAAGACCTACAAACAGGCAATTTCCCTAGTCATCAATCAACCCATTGAACCCGTGGTCAAATCCAAGCCAAGCAATGCAACGTTAAAGACGGAACTCAGCGATCGCCTTGAACGAGAATCAGCTATCTATGCCGACCATGTGATTGAACAAACGCCACATGTCCTGAAGGAGCAACAGGCTGTCGCTCGTCAAATCATTGTGGATTCCTTTTGGAAACGGCTCAATGAGATTGGGCGCTCCGAGGCATTTCAACGGAGATTTGATGCTGTTCTGTACGGAGACGAAACCTTAGATATGTCTGATATCCGCGCACTACCAGAAGAATCAGGCTTCGATGCGGAATAGCCATCCGTTCAATTCCTAGCATGGCTCATTTGTTGATGGCCCCCGCAATGGGGGTCTTTTTTTAAGCGGCGGACGAATGAAGCCTTAGTCAGTACAATTGTTTGTAATTAGTCTTGATGGTGGAATGCTGGTTATCTGGTGGGGATTAAGTGGTGTTTTACTAAAGCTTGAACAACTCAAGAAAGATTATATTCGCAATAACTGCCAATAATCCCAGCATCTTGAGAAAATCCAGCAAACCGGGGGCAAAACACCAGCAAGAAGCCAGCAGACTATCACCAAATCCCCAGCGTACAGCTAGAAATAACTGAGCAGTTGTATTCAATTACCTTCTGGTCAAGCCGAGGAAATTTCCCCACACCTTATACACCTCTGGAAGGTTTTTTTGACGAAGCGCAAAATATCCACAATCGGCTGGGGACTTCTTCTGTCAGAAAATGGCAGAAATTTTTGAATGTGTTGGCGATCGCCCTCATCAATGATTATTAGAGAACTTTTGTCCCTGATGTTGGGAATACTCTTGATGACAATTGTGATTGCTCAAAGAAGAAAGAAATTTGGAGTAAATCTCTAAAAGGGGACTGAAATATTTGTATGGTCAGCATGACCACTGAAATGGAGAGAAGTCTAAGACAGTAGATGTCTTAGATATAAGCCTCATTAGAAGCCATGCCATAAAACAGATTTTGTGGATGAAACAACTTGAAATAGTTCAGTTGTAGACCATGTTATAAACATTTATTCTTAACACAGTGACACATTAATGACTCATATATCCGTCCAAAAAAAACTAAAATGTTTGTAAATTTAGTTTTTTTGTGTCGTCAAATATACGGTTTATTTCGTCTTCACATCTTATCTTTATTTTAGTAAGCTGCAGAAAAAACGATATAAGTTAATTTGAGTCATATTGTCCTTTTCGATGTTGTGATGAGCTATCTAACAAAGCAGTTTTTTAATATAAATCCAATTGATAAATTTAGAGCTAGATAGGTGTTTTATGGAGGATAAAATCTTTGCAAGGCCTGATTCCAACTACTGTCTTAACCGGGTATTTAGGTGCCGGTAAAACCACTCTACTCAACTATATTTTGACCGCTCAACACGGTAAGCGTATCGCTGTTATTGTGAATGAGTTTGGAGAGATCGGCATTGACAACCAATTGGTGATTGATGCTGATGAAGAAATCTTCGAGATGAACAATGGTTGTATCTGCTGCACGGTGCGGAGTGACCTAATCCGAATTGTCAGCAATTTGATGGAGCGCTCCGAAGATTTTGACTACTTAATGATTGAAACGACGGGGCTAGCTGATCCGGCGCCGGTCATTCAGTCCTTTTTTATGGATGAAGTGATGCGCTCTCGCTTGTTATTAGACGCCATTGTCACCGTCGTTGATGCTAAGTACATCTGGGAGCATTGGGATAGTAGTGAAGCCCAAGAACAAATTGCTTTCGCTGATGTGATTTTGCTGAATAAAGTCGATCTAGTGTCGCCGTTCATTCTAGAAGAGCTAGAGCAGCGCATTCGGATTATGAATGCGATCGCCAAAATTCACCAGACGCAACACTGCAAAATTTCACTGGACACGGTGCTGGGGGTGGGTGCTTTCGATCTAAAGAATGCTCTCAGTATCGATCCAGAGTTTCTCGACGAAGCTGCCCATGACCACGACGAAACCGTAACCTCAATTTCGATTCAGGAAACGGGTGTCGTCAATGGCGAACAATTTAATCGCTGGCTCTATCAATTGGTACAAGCCCGTGGGCCCGATCTTTTCCGTATGAAAGGCATTCTCGACATGGACAATGCCAGCCGTCGCTTCGTATTCCAAGGTGTACACATGACTCTAGATGGCCGTCCAGGACGCCCTTGGCAAGCGGGAGAAACGCGGCGCAATGAACTGGTCTTTATCGGTCGCGATTTAGACGAGGTCGAACTGCGGTGCGGTTTTAACGAGTGCTTGATATAACCCCCCAATAATCCAGAATACAATTTGCCATGAAACAATCCGAAGCCTTAACGATTAGCATCGGCGTACTCGGCGGTGTTGATGTTTTCCTGACTGCAACGGTCATCCCTGTGCCGGTTTGGGTCACTTTTACTGCCTGGGCCTCCTTTTTTATTGTGGGGGGCGGTGTGCGGGGCTTTATTAAGTCTATTTCTTGCAATATTACCGGCATTATTATTGCCGCCCTCTCACTGTGGGCTATCGACTTGATTGGGCCAAATCCACTAGTGGCTGCCATTTGTGTGGGCATTGGTAGTGCTGGTATGGTGCAGGCCTCAAAATTACCCTTTACCCACGGCATTACACCAGCCATTGTCTGGGGTTTTTCGCAAACCGTAGGGACGGTAGCAGTAACCGGTAATCCCGTAACTGCTGCTGTCCCCAACAATCCGGTGTTAATTGCGATCGTCGCCATGATTCTTGGCAACTTATTCGGCTATCTGTCCGAAGCGTGGGGCAAAGCCATGACCACTTCTACCGTTGCCACAGCGCGGGAATAATCGGGCACCTTGCCCCACTTAGTCAATTTTTAACCTATACATCAGACATAAGGAGTCATACTGCTGATGAAACTACAGCATAATCTGGGGGGGCTAGAAGGGCTCGACCCTATCAATGCCGAAACTCAAGTATTTGTCGAACCTTGGGAACAGCGTATTTTTGGCATTCACACCGCCATGATGGCACTCAGCAATCATCTGAGTGACTCGCTGCCCGACTATGCAATTGAGGAAGTGCCCACCACTTTTAAAAGCTTTTGGACTTGGGGACACTTGCGCATGGGGGCCGAAGGCATGCACCCTTTTGACTACTTCCGTTTGCGCTACTACGAAAAATGGTTAGGAGGCATTTCCGGTTTTTTTATTTCTGAAGGGTACATCACCCAGGAAGAACTGGATGCTCGCACTGCTGAATTGCTAGAGAACAGCGAAAAGGCGGCGGCACCCTTACCGGATGGAGGTGCTGCCGAAATCGACGCCCAAGTTTTGAAGTATCTGCAAGAAGGGGACTCACCGATGCGAGAGCTTCCCGCCCCACCAAAATTTAGTGTGGGCGATCAGGTTCGCATCAAAAATGTCTCACCGGCTGACCATAGCCGCTTACCTGGGCATCTGAAGGGACATGTAGCGGAAGTGGTGCTGGTGTACGAAGGTGCGTTTACTTACTTCTTTCCCACAGAAGATGGCATTGGCACACCGATGCCCGTGTATAGTCTGGCCTTTAAGAATAAGGATATTTGGCCAGAATCTTTGACTGAGCCCAATTCGCTCTACTACAACGACATTTTTGAAGTGTATATCGAAGCTGTGTAAAAGGAGATCTTCATGCCTAGTAACTATCCCGGATTTAAATATGGAGCTGATCGCGAAGCTGTTAGTGCCGCAAAGGTAAAAGCACTGGAGTCATTGTTGATTGAAAAGGGGATCATCACGGGTGACACTGTTGATAACATCCTCGGCTATTTTGAAACGCAAATGGGGCCATTTAATGGGGCAAAACTAGTTGCCCGAGCGTGGGTTGACCCCGAATTTAAGGCGCGGCTGTTAGCAGACTGTAATGCCGCCTGTGAGGAAATGGACTTTCCTCAGGGTATGTCAGGGGCTGAAGGCGAGCACATGCGCATTGTCGAAAACACACCTGAGGTTCATAACATCATTGTGTGTACATTGTGTTCTTGCTACCCTTGGCCCACTTTAGGACTGCCACCTTACTGGTTCAAAGACCCGACTTTTCGTGCCCGTGTTGTGCGAGAACCGCGCAAAGTGCTGTCAGAGTTTGGGGTTGAGCTCGATGATTCCGTCGAAGTGCGTGTGTGGGATAGCAGTGCCCAGATTCGTTGGTGGGTATTACCCCTACGCCCCCCTGGCACCGAAGATATGAGCGAAGCCGAACTGACCGCACTGTTGACGCCAGAAGCCATGATGGGCGTCGCCACAGTGCAAGTTTAGTCCTTTTGTTAATGAGGAGTCTAAACACATGAAAACAAGTCTTGATTCCGCCCGCCGATAGTGAGAGACACCAGCAATGTTTACTAAATTCGAGCATTTTGCGGCGACCAGCCTAATGGGAAATCCCAAAGAAGCACCGCCGCGCAAAGATGGGCATCTCCACTTTGATCGTGATTGGGAAAAAATGGCCTTTGGCGTGGCGATCGCCCTCTCCAAACAGGGCTATTACGAGTGGGAAGACTTTCGCCAAACCCTCATGGCCACGATTAAAGAATGGGAAAACACCCACGACCTCAACGACCCTAACTGGGACTATTACCAGTGTTGGTTAACCGCCCTGGAAACAGTGCTGGTTGAATCGGGGGTAATTGCGACAGGTGAGCTCGAAACCCAACTATCGCAATTACTGCACTGCAAACCTTCTGAACTGTAATCATTCGAGAACATAAACGATGAAATCGACCCCTCATTTTTCCCGAACCCGTATGTTGGTCATGGGTGGCTTTATGAGTCTGAGTAGCGTCGCTCTCGCTGCTCCCGCCCTTGCTCACCACCCGTTTGGCGGGAGTACACCAACCAACGCCATCCAAGGCTTTTTATCAGGACTAGGACATCCCGTCATTGGGCTGGATCATTTGGCATTCGTAGTAGTCATTGGCCTACTCGCAGCGGCGATGGGACAAGGTCTGATCATGCCCATTACTTTTACACTGATGGCACTAGTGGGTACCGGAATGCATTTAATGGGGCTCAACTTACCGCTGCCGGAGGTAATCATTTCGGCGTCGGTGTTGCTATTTGGCATTTTGTTGGCTCTCAAGCAACCACCTGCTCCGTTCATCGTGCTGGCCTTAGCGGCGATCTCCGGATTGTTCCATGGCTATGCCTATGGGGAGGCAATTGTGGGGGCCGATATGGGGCCGCTATTTTCTTATCTATTGGGTTTTACTAGCATTCAAATGGTCATCACGATCACAGCCTATACTACCGCAAAGCGCCTTGCTGCAAAATCTGAAGTGGGCACCCTCAATCTTCGATTTGCCGGGTCTGCTTTTGCTGGGTTAGGCTTCGCCTTCCTGTCTGGTATTTGGTTAGCCTGACAGTTTCCTTTACTGGCCCTAAAGTCGCTGTGGCTAGGGTTCCGAAGGGGCATTATTGGCTCGCGGCTTTACAACCTTGATAAGGAGAGAGATGACAGTTTTTTTTCTCTTTTGCTTAGTAAAACAGCAAATTTAAGGCATGTTAAAGAGCAGTAGAACGAAATGGTTGAGCCGGCCTCGATACACTCAATTAACTACTAATAGCTTCAATAAATTTTGGGACGATTGAAGCTATTTTTTTGAAAATCAACTCTTAATATCTCCTGTCTCAAAAGAGTTAATTGCTAAACAAAAGCCAGTTTCAGCGAAAAATCTAGAGTTTTATAGGTTCGTTCTCAGTACAGGACAAAAAGTTTGAAAAGGATAGAGGGAGAGGGTTTGATGGAAATAAGCACAAATCAATCAAGCCCTCATGAATCAGATTAGCGAAATTCGCCGCCAATTGCGACCTCATCTCGGATGGCATGGAGCCAGACTGTCATTTATCGCCCTCTTCCTGGTGGCACTGTTCCGAGCAAAAACCGTCAATCTCGCCAAACTCGCCACCGTCTGGGGAGGCAATGCAGCAGAAGAGTCTAATTACAAACGCATGCAGCGATTCTTTCAGTCCTTTGACGTCAACATGGACAAAATCGCCAGGATGGTAATGAATATCGCGGCTATCCCGCAACCTTGGGTCTTAAGCATCGACCGCACCAACTGGTCATTGGGGACAACTGACTTCAACATCCTAATGCTGTGCGTCGTCCATGAGGGTATCGGCTATCCATTGATGTGGACGATGCTCAAAAAGAAGAGGGGCAACAGCAATAGTACAGAGCGCATGGATTTGCTCGAACGCTTTGAAACCTTATTTCCCAATATCGAGATTGCCTATCTCACGGGAGACCGAGAGTTTATCGGCAAGCCCTGGTTATCGTATCTGATGCTCGATAAGCCTATTCCCTTTCGTCTGCGCCTACGTCAGACCGACAAAATAAGTAAAGGCAAAGGTCAACCCGCCATCGCGGGGTCACATCTGTTTCGCTCCTTAGCCATTGGCGAAACAAGAATACTGTCAGGAAAACGGTGGGTCTGGGGTCGTCAGGTCTACGTCATGGGCACTCGTCTCGACCCGAAACGAAGAGCTCACAAAAATGAGGATGAGTTTCTGATTATCATCACCACCCATGACCCTCAAAATGCTCTAGCAGATTACCGTCGTCGCTGGGGAATTGAAACCCTGTTTGGGGCTCTTAAGACCCGTGGCTTTTGCTTGGAATCGACCCATTTTACCGATAAGGTGCGTTTGTCGAAGCTGCTGGCTCTGTTGGCCATTGGCTTTGTCTGGGCGATGCAAGCGGGTTTATGGCGACATACTCAAAAACCGATTCGTATCATCAAGGCCCATGGCCGTCGAGCTCGGAGTTTGTTTCGCTATGACTTTGACTTATTGCGTCGCTTTTTTACCGCTTCTCCCCAATCTCTACTTGGGTCAGAGTTTCACCCCATACAACTTTTGTCCTGTACTTAGAGGTTCGTTTCGTAAAACCAGGTGCGATCGCCACAACATAAAATCTGGTTTTATGGTTTACCAAATTTCTGGTCTAACTAATGGTTTGCGAGTTCTTGACTCTTAACGTACGATTTTTTCCTTTTCGTGAGTTCATAGTCAATCACTGGATTCCCTACACAACAAAGCTTTCAGATATTTGCATAATCCTTAGCATGCGATTTTTTCCGTTTTATGGCGTGACCCCACTTTGGTTGGAACAAACCCAACGTCCTTCTAAGGTGCAATCAAATCAAGGTCAGGAAAGTAGGTTTGATAACGCTGGCGATCACGGCTTAATAGTCGATAACCTGCCGTCAGTGCGTGCGCCCCAATGTAAAAATCCGGCAAGGGAGATCGCTTAGTTCCTCCACTGCGTCGATATTGTAGAAAGGCTTTCTCTGCAAGAAATGCCGCCCCATAGGGCAAAACTTCCCGCCGGAAATCAACCGAGGCGATCGCCCCCTCCAACTCTTCGACCGTATTGAAGCCAGCAGAGATCTCCGCATAAATAATCGGATTAATCACTAATTCCGACTCATCTGCACATCGGGCTAGCTGCTGAGATGACCACGGCAACCACTGCGGATCACGCATAAATAAATCCAATAGGATATTACTATCCACCAAAACAGGTTTCATTCCTCACCCCTTGTCATCTGCATAATCTCATCCGTTGTCAGACCACTGGTTCCTTGACCAACCATGGCTGCGACCATCGCTTCCCCTCGACTGAGTGATTGTGGAGCATCAGGATTCCGCTGATACCGCCAACTCACAAAATCAACAAAGACTTTAATCTCATCCAAAGCAGGTTCTGGTAGACTCTGAATCATCTCAACAATTTGCATTTGCGTGGTAGTCATTGCTTTACTCCTAGTAGAACAATATTTCCGTTAAAACTTTTCTCCGATGTCATAATCCTAACTTTCTAACTCTTCAATCAACCCATCGAGTAAATCACTCTCGCCCCTTCAAACATGCTATCTGTCGTCATGAAACAAAGGGCATTATGGACTGGCAGGCACATTTGAGCAGAAACCTAAGGTTATGGATGGGAGAAATAATGGCTGAAAACTATATGAGATAGAACTTTTGAGGATTGACCTTTTTGAAGCGATTCGACGATAGAATCAGCATCCTAGAACTCGCCTACAAAATAGTCCCATGGGGGACAACGTGCTGGAACGGTAGTAGAGAGACATGGGAAAGTGTCTCATCACTAACTCTGCTCCTCTCAGTTCCTAGTAATTCCCTGCCAAAAACTCCGGAATTATCAAAAATTTTATGTAGGAAGAAAACCAGACATCTGGTTTTATGGTTTGCCAAACTTCTGGTTAAGAGCCTCGACAATCACTTCGGTCATGGTGATTCCATTCCGTTTCGCTTCTGCCGCCCAAGCTGCCTAAGGGTCTTGGGAACCTTCACACAAAGATTCGCCATTTTTTCGGTCTCGGTAGACTGCTTATCTTGTTTGCCAGATATCTGGTCATCTGGTTTACTGGTTTGTTTTGCTTTTCCGATGATGTCTCCAAATTTGCTGCTCATTTTCTTAGTACCTCCATAATTTCTTTTCCGAGTGCCTCAAAGTCATTCCAAGGAATTCTATCTCTACCAGACATCTGGTTTACTGGTTTACCAGCTAAAGCCGCTTTTTGGAAAGCCGCGCTACGGCGGATCATGCTCTGAAAAGTAGGGAGACCGTTTGCGATTAACTCATTACGCATGGTTTCTCCTTCCTTGCTGGGGTAGGGGGGCACAATCGTTAGTAACGCTCGGTATCTTGCGTCTTCCACATCATTGGCGATCGCCAACATGGGTTCAAGACTCACCACATCCGGGGTTGTTGGCAGGATAAGTAAATCACAGCCCTTCGCTAATTCTTGTAGATCGTCACTGTTGGGGCGTGCTGGGGTATCAATCACGACAAAGTCATGGCCCGTAATTAAACGCATCGCCTGTCTTTCATCAGCAACTGTAAAAGGCATCTCCCCCCGTTGACTCCAATTCAAAGCCGTTCGGTTCGGGTCACCATCAATCAATATGGTTTTCTGGTTTCGGGCGAGATAGGCAGCAATATGAATTGCGCTCGTTGACTTACCTACTCCGCCTTTATACCCAGTGACAGTAATAATCTGCAT
>NZ_CAWLFA010000003.1 GCF_963860125.1 Picosynechococcus sp. PCC 7002 | reverse complement strand
CAAAGAATTAAGGTATTAAACCTTTATGGGTTTTTGGTTATATCGCCAGGATACAAGTATTTCAGAAGCCTGAGTATCAATTAATCAAATTAAGGTATTAAACCTTTATATGTTTATGATATTATTTCTTTTAGGGATAAAGCCAGTCACTTAAATAAAGCCATGAAAGCCATCGGATACATCAGAGTCTCAACAGAAGAACAAGCCACGCAGGGCGTTTCCCTAGATGCCCAAAAAGCCAAGCTAGAGGCATACGCGGGCCTCTATGACATTGAACTGGTAGACATCGTCATTGACGCGGGCCAGTCTGCAAAAAGCCTAGAACGCCCCGGTCTACAGAAAGCCCTTGGGATGCTCGACAGTGGAGAAGTGGAGGCCATGGTGATTGTTAAGCTCGACAGACTCACCCGTTCCGTTAAGGATTTGGATTGGCTTCTGGAAAACTACTTTGCTGATAAATTCTCCCTAATGTCAGTCAGTGAACAAGTGGACACCCGTACCGCTTCAGGCCGCTTAGTTCTCAATGTCTTGATGAGTGTGGCCCAATGGGAGAGAGAAACCATCGGAGAGCGTACCAGTGCAGCCTTACAGCATAAGAAGTCCCAAGGCGAGCATATCGGGGGCGTAGGTTTTGGCTACAAAGTCACTGGGAAAAAACTCACCAAAACCAAAGAGCATAAGACAGTCGAGGCTATCCAGCGGTTACGGAGTGAAGGCAAAACCCTACAGGCGATCGCCAATCATCTGAATTCTGAGGGCATTAAAACCCAGCGGGGCGGGCGGTGGTACCCCATGACAGTGAGCAACATCATCAAAAGAGAAGAGAGACTGACGGCATGAATCGAGGGAGAGCAGAACTAAATAGTTTGTTTGGACGGGATGCAGTGAACCATGCTTTATCCCGGCGTTTCCTTTTGGCCCAATGGGAGAAAGCATCGGTGGGCAATATGATTAAGGTCATAAAAGTCATGCAGGACTTAGAAGAAATTATTGATGATGTCCCAAGGGCGATCGCCTACTGCCAAGATTTAGATGATCGGGTTAGGGGATGTGTGATTCTTTCGCTTCTGGCTCTCTAGGAATGATAAAAACAGAAGGTTACGAGGAGTCTCCCCAATGATTGATCCCCTTGATGGATATGTTTTGTCGATTCATACCCAGGAAGTTTTACAGAGAAAAGATCGCCAAAAAATCAAGCCAGAATGGATTCAGAGAACCATAGATAACCCAGACTATAGCGACCGGGATAATCGAACCAACGCTGTCAGGGCATGGAAACGGATCCCGGAATATGGCGATCGCGCCTTGAGGGTGGTTTACAATCCAGATAAGCAACCCCCTGTGATCGTCACAGTCTTTTTCGATAGGAGCTTTAAGGGATGAACAGCATTAAGTATGACCCTGAAACGGATGCAGCCTATCTCAGGATTCAGGATGGAAATTATATTGAGTCCGAAGAAATTAGCGATGGGGTGATTCTCGATTATGACGAAAATGACAATGTGATCGCAGTAGAGTTTTTAGGGGTCAGTACCCTAAGCCCTAGCCATTGGCAAAAATTACAGTCTCAATTGCCCGCGATCGCCTATGGTCAACTACAAGCTTTTTTTGCAAATCCGATTCACGCCTGAGTGATGCCATTTATAAAGGAGGGTCGTTTCTTATAAATTCCTCCCTCACGCGCGCGCGATGTTCTCTGAAATGTCTCGATACAGTCTTTGGGCGATCGCCTGCCCGGTGAGTCTGTCCAGATATCAGCGGTACGGGCTATTTTAGAAATATCACCTCAAGTCCTTGGCTATGGAAATTACCTTAAAGCAGCTATCCCCTGATTTTCAGCGGCTTATTACTGAGATGGGACAAAGCAATGAGTCGATCATCATCACCGATGAGGGAACCCCACTCGCAATCCTTTCACCTACGCCACAGAAAAAACGGGCGGCTTTTGGCTGCATGAAAGAAACGATTCAAATTCTTGATGATATTGTTGCCCCGGCTGTCCCTGAGTCGGCTTGGGAAGTCTTGCAATGAGGCTATTGCTAGACACCCATATTTGGCTCTGGTATCTACAAGGAAGCGATCGCCTTTCCATTGAGCTTCAAGGCAAGATTGAAGATCCAAAAGTTCAAATCTGGCTAAGTCCCATTAGTATTTGGGAAACGCTAATGCTGGCTGAAAAAGGGAGAATCAATCTTGGCAAGCTGCCTCAGCAGTGGATTAGCGATGCCCTCAAGGTTTTGGAGGTGAGGGAAGCTCCCCTTAATAACGATATTGCGATCCTCAGTCGAGTGATCCAGCTCCCCCATCAAGACCCGGCGGATCGCTTCATTGCCGCCACAGCCCTTTACTATGACTTGCTTTTGGCGACTGTAGACAGGAATTTAACGGCATCAGAGCATCAGCTAAGGGCGATCACCCCAAGGTATTGGGAGACAACGGCTTAAAATAGCTATCCCCTGATTTTCAGCAGCTTATTACTGAGGTGGGACAAAGCAATGAGCCGACCATTAAGTTTTTGTCCTGGTAATATTGCCACAGACTTTTGATTGACCAGGCTTCATTTTTATTACACGCTAAAACATACACAAAAACATGGGTAAAAAGCTGGGTAAAAATATGGGTAAAGAGTATATAGCGCGGCGACAAAGATAAGCCAGAATATAGATAGGTCATGGGATTAAGTGATCCACCATAAACCGTTAATTATTAGTAGCTAATATTTTTTTAATGGAGGGTAAGCTAGAATCACTCTCCTTTTTGAGGGCTAAAAGATGTTAAAAAGGAACCAAAAAAATGTTGCCTTTTTAAATAGTGGGTATTACTATAAGGGAAGGTCTTAAGGTTTACACTATGGCAAGATATAAAGTCGTCTCGATCAAAATCGAGCCAAGCCAGCACAAGGCGATCGCCGCCTATGCCCGTGAGCATGGGACGAATGTCTCTCAGCTATCCCGAAAACTTTATGCGGAGGCTCTTAAGAATGATGGCCCAACCGCTGCCTAAAAACAGCGAAACCCCCAAATCTTGGCGGATACGGGGGGTTTCACAAAGTTCCATTCACAACCGACTCCCACAAAAATGGGGGCCGACTTGTTTCTATTATGGCAAAAATTGTATTACAGCCTAGGGTTTCTGTCGATACCCCCAATTTTACCCTAAGTTATCTTTCCAATATCGAATGGCTAGTGGCAACTTTCCCCCATCGTTCCGCCCCTGCGATTAGGAGCAAAAAAGGCTACCGAACCCTTGGCAGAACAATCAGCGAAGAGCAGGCGATCAGTTATTGGCGATCGCCGAAAAAAATCATCGCCCAACGGTTTACCAAAGAAACGTGGTTTTTTGCCCTTGATGTTGATGCTGGTTCCCAGTACCGCACCCCAGAGGCGATCGCCGCTATCAAGGAATCCTTGGAGGCTATTGGCATCGCGGGGACAATCATTTGTCAGAGCAGCCATAGTGGTGGCATCCACATCTATGGCCCATTGCCTAAGAAGCGCGGTTCATTTGCAATCGCCCGAACCATTAAAGGCGCTCTAGAAGATGCAGGCTTTGAGCTTAAGCCAGGGCAATTAGAAATTTTCCCCAATCAAAAAACTTGGACTAAGCCAGGGACGGCATACCCCAAGGGCCAATACCATGGGCTGCCTGATTACAATGCTTTCCGGTTGCCGTGCCAACCCGGAACAGGATTTTTTATTCTCAATGAAGACTTAGATCCCATTGGCGAATCATTAAAAGATTTTCGGCATCAATGGGAGTGGTGCGAGTCTCAGCAGGATATAGAGGCGCTGGATAAAGCGATCGCCCATTACCGAGACGCTGAATTGTTGTGGGAGATTGCCGCCATGGAGTGCGAAGATTTCAATGGCGATACGTCTCCACTCAAAGCAGAACCCATTAGAGCCAACGGCGAGGCCATTGAAGGCGACATTCTCGACATCCTAGGGCGTGACTGTAGGGAAAACGACTATCAGGACGAAACCCCTAGCCTAGCCACCATGAAAGCCCACTACAACGCATTAAAGAAAAGGGGATGGCAAGGCCCAGACGAAACCCAAGCGATCATTAAGCACTTGTGCCGATTGACTCGTATTTTTGTTTTTACAGCCACCGCTGACGACCTAGCCCAAAAGGTAGAGGCGATCGCCACCTCTCTCCCTGGCTTTTACGAATACTCTGATCATTCCGAACGGGTCGCTAATGACATCGATCAAGTTTGCAGGGCATGGGCCAGAACCACCTATAAAAAGCCTTATTACTACTGTGGCGATCGCCAATCCAAGAAAGCCAATGGAACAGAAGTAGCAGAGCCAGTAACACCGATCAACCCAACCAATGAGGCTAGACACCAGAAAGCCGTTGATCGCTTCCGTCGTGGTCTCACTGGCATGGTGAAAAATGGGTTCAGCTTCCCTAACAAAACAGCGGTGATCGATGCCCTGTTAAAGCAGGTGAAAGGCAGTAAAACCACTATCCAAAAATGCTGGGAATCGCTCAAGGATCTGGCTGAAAAATTGATCAATCCAGAAGAGCCAGAAACACCAGATAACAATGGCTCTAAAAAAAGTACACACCCCATTGATAGCAAATATATACATAGCGTTTTTTGCGCTACGTCTGCGTTGGGTGCTGATTGGAATCCGTTTGACTGCGACGTACAACCGCCACCACCTCCGAAGCCGATAACTTTCCTTGGGTTCCGGGAACAGGCGATCGCCCATGACTGCTGGATACCAGATAATCTCAGCTACTTGGATATCCCTCGTTTGATTCAGTCTGCGTTCTCCGAGATGGTGCGGGTCGCTTATTGCACGGACTACCTAGGCATTGAACAGGCGATCGGAGAACTTAATCGGTGCGACGCTGAAACCATTTACAGCATTCTCGATTGGCTTAAATCTTTCCCCTCAGTGCCAGAAGGCGATCGTCCCTTACCACCAAAGCTCACAACGGATGAATTTAAGGAAGCTAAAAGGATGAAGCGTAAGGCTACTTTCCAGCGGTTTAAGGCGATGTTAGGAGGTTAAGTCATGAGTAAATTTCAACTACGCCCCTATCAAGCTCAAATGGTCAGTGAGATCCTCGGAAGTCTTGCCCAACATGACAGCGTAGTGGGCCAACTCCCAACGGGGGGCGGCAAAACTATCATCCTTTCGGCGATCGCCAATGAGTTCATTAAGCGTGGTTCACCCGTTCTGCTGCTCAGCCATCGGGATGAACTGGTGAACCAAGGGGCCGACAAATTAGCGGCTGTCTCAGGGCAACCAGTGGGAATCATTAAAGCTGGCTATCCCGACAACGGCGATCGCCTCATCCAATCAGCATCAGTTCAAAGTCTAGTGAGGCGACTGCATAAATATTCCCCTGATAGATTTGGGGCCATCATTGTGGATGAATGCCACCACACCACCGCTAACACCTACAGAAAAATCCTTGACCACTTCGAGAAAGCTTATGTCCTAGGATTCACCGCTACGCCCTGCCGGGGTGATGGAGCGGGCTTGGATGATTTATTCAGCCACATGGTCACAGGCCCAACGATTAAGCAGCTCATTGAAGTGGGCCACCTTTCCCGGTATCGCTACCTTGCCGCCGAAAAATCAATGGTCGTTAAAGGTGCCAAGGTACGCCGGGGTGATTACACTTCAAAGTCATTGGCCGCATTAAATCCCCGTGACCAATTGGCCGCTGATTTAGTGAGCAGCTATTTTCAACATTGCGACGGGATGAGATGTCTGGTTTTCGCTATTGATCGAGACTACTCCAAAGCCACCGCCGCTATGTATCAAGCCCATGGAGTGCCCGCAATTCACCTAGACGGGGAAACGCCCCAACATATCCGCAAAGCCGCTTTAGAGGCGTTCCAAGCCGGGGAAATTAAGGTCGTTTGTAATGTGGGACTGTTCACCGAGGGAACGGATTTACCAGCAGTCGAAGCTTTGCAAATGGCACGTCCGACCAAATCCCTTGGCTTATTCCAACAGATGACGGGGCGGGTTTTGCGGGTCGCACCGGGAAAGTCAGAAGCCATCATCATTGACCATGCCGGAAATTGGGAGATGCACGGCCTACCTTGCGACGATCGCCAATGGACTTTAGAGGGAGTCGCCAAGCCTAAGCGGGCGAAACGACTCGTCAAGAAACCCGATGGGGAAATTGTGGAGTGGGAACTAGTAGAGGTCATTCAGACGAATGTGACGACCCGTGAGATTATCCCCGGCACTGTGGCGATCGCCCCTGATGTCGATGGCTTCTGGAAAGCTCGACTTGATGAAATATTGGCCGAAAGGGAAACCATGGACTACCAGAAAGGATGGGTCGGCTACCGATTGGGTGAGCTGTCACCACCATTAGAAGTCTGGAAAGTAGCGGCGATCGCCCTTGGGTATAAGCCGGGGTGGGCTTGGTATCAGTGGCAAAAATACCGGGGTCAGGATGTGGCTTAGGTCAGCAGTGGTCACAAAAAAAACGATGTACCAAAAAGGACAACAAAGTATTTTTTTATTTTTACCAAGGCACCAAAAGACACTAAAAAGCACGATCCAACGATGGGGCGATCGCCTCTGTACCGATTACTTTAAGTGATGGATACAATAAAAAAACAGTTCGTTTCGGATTTTTTCATGGCAAGCACCGCCCCCGGAAAATCAATCAGTGCCAAAAATGCGACTAAGCATGGCATTTATAGCTCTAAACCTCCCACAACAGATAATGATGATTTCGCGCTTTATGAAGCAACAAAAGCAGGTCTGATTGCGGAATTTGAACCACAGACGATGACCGAAGAAATCCAAATCGAGCAAATCACCATGGCACGGGTGAGACTGCATCGCTTGTGGCGAGCGGAAAGTGCCATTATTCAAATCCAGAAATTAGATGGTCAAATTGCCAGTCTCGAACCGCCCGCACCGCCTAGCGATCTTGATTTACTTTTGGAGTCAATAAATCCTAAACCACCGGAACCAACCCCGGCGATCGCCAAACAAATTAAGCCATTGAGACAGCAGCGATCAGCCATGATCTCAGAAACCTCAAGAATTATTGAAAGGGATAAACAACAGCTCCGGCTGCAACGTGAGGAGGGTCATCTCAACCGGATTATTGAAAAAGGACTGGCTTATCTGGAAAAACAACGCGATCGCCGGAACGGTTCTACTCCCCAAACTATTGAAACGATTGCGCCGCTAACAGGGTGATTGACTGCCGAAACCTCAGACGCTACGCTCAAATTAACAAAACCTGCCAAGGCTATGCTCTAAGCACCTCAAATAGGCGGGTTACTTTTTATACATCAGAACCTCAAAATCTGACTGGCTTTTGCAAATGTGAAAATCTGAATTTTGATGTGACTGTCACCCTTCTGAGGGAAAATTGTCTACAAGATCAAGACCCGCTAGAATAGAGGTAACATATCTGCCACACCTCTCACGGAAGTGCCAATTGGCAGATTTTCCAGTTTTTATCCATTTTAATGCAGTACAATAAACCGCCTTTAACGTTTCAAGAGCAGATTAATTTACTCCAGTCTCGCGGTTTAAGCATTAAAGATTTAGATTTTGCAGAACAGACATTACAGCGTATTAGTTACTATCGCCTCAGTGCATATCTACACTTTTTTCAGGAAATAGACTCATCCGATCATCAATATGTACCAGATGCAACCTTTGAAGCGGTTTTAAATCTATACAAGTTTGATAAATCCTTGAGAATGCTTATTTTTAATGCTACGGAGTCGATAGAAGTAGCAGTCAGAACTCAAATGATTTATCACTACTCCCATGATTATGATCCTCATTGGTATCTGAATAAAAGTTTATTTTATGACACTGGGAAGCATCAAGAATTAATCGATTCGATTACTCAATATTGCCAATCTAAAAAAGTAGAAGAATTTATCGGGCATTATCGAAACAAGTACACAAATCCTCTACTACCGCCGTCATATATGGCTTTGGAGATAATCGCCTTTGGGCAGTTATCTAGAATGTACACAAATTTATTACCATCTAAGACACGACAAAAAATACATACTCATTTCCAATTACCTAACAAGTTTTTTATATCTTGGTTACGGTCTTTGTCGCATATTAGAAATATTTGCGCTCATCATTCAAGGCTCTGGAATATACAGCTAGGAGAATCACCTAAATTGCCTGATAGGTTAAAAGGAAAATGGCTCTCTAGAGAAGTATTGGAGGATATTAATCAAAGAAACAGCCGTAAAATTTTCACTGGCTTATGTTGTATTCAGTATCTCTTAGACAGAATTAAACCAGAGCATAATTTTGCACAGCATTTAAAAAGAACTTTTGAGATGTATCCAGAAATAGAATCTAAAAACTTAGGCTTTCCCAAAGATTGGGAAAATCAGCCTCTCTGGAAATAATCTAAGAGTCAGAATTTTAATTTGTCATAACTCTTTCTCGTTCAAGGCAGGCAACGCCCCCGGCGATCGCCGTCCTTTTTTATGCCACATCTTCGGTATATAAATCCGCCTGAAAATCTGCGAATACTTGACCGATATCCTGACCCAAGATCACTAAACCTTCATTAACGGTTTGGTATTTGATTTCGATGAGGGTAGGCAGTTTCCCCCGATCAAGTTCCTCCACTCCTTCTCGAATGTATTGGTCTAGGACAAAATCTAAAAATTCTTGCTGCTTTCCGGTGTACTTCGAGAAAATCAGATCTCGATGCTTAATTACTCGCTCTTCTCTGCTAATGGGTTTGGTGTTGTAGGCAACCCAAGTCAGGACATCATAGACATCACTTTTTTCCGCTTCGGCAATGCGTGCGATCGCCTTCAGTTGGGTGTCACCGTAGCCTTTTTCCGCGAGTCCGGTCAGGAACGATTTACGGGTATCGGGTTTCCCCCAGATGGTGCGTAGTTCGGCTTCATCCTTGAAGAGGTCGGGCAGGTCGCCAAATAGCTTTTCGATAAATTCTTGGGCGGAAATGGGTTTACCATCAGCATCCCAAAAAGTTGTGGTTTGAGTATGGGCGAGTTCCCGCTCTTTCCCATCGGCTAACTTCACTTTGATTTTTTGCGGTTTGCGGTTTTCCTCTGGTTCATCCTCCAGATCGAGATCAATTTTTTCCCGTTCTTTGCGCGGTTCTGGGTCAATGGCGACGGGTTCAGTGGGTTCGCCGTCCCATTCATCATCGTTGAAATGCTCGTAGGCTCTGACGAAATCATAGATGGTGAAATAGTCCTTATTATCGAAAAGTCGAGTCCCCCGCCCGATAATCTGCTTAAACTCGATCATGGAGTTGATCGGGCGCAGCAGAACGATGTTGCGGACGTTACGGGCATCGACACCAGTAGACAGTTTTCTGGAGGTGGTGAGAATAGTGGGAATCGCTTTTTCGTTGTCCTGAAAGGTTTTGAGGTTGGTTTCGCCAATGCTGCCATCGTTCGCTGTGACCCTAACGCAATAATTTGGGTCGGTGCTGATTTTCATCTGGTTAATGAGATCCCGCACGGCTAGGGCATGGTCTTGGGTGGCACAAAAAACCAAGGTTTTTTCGTTCTGGTTTATGGCTTCCATGAAGAGCTGCACCCGCTGTTTTTCCCGCTCTTCCATCTCGATAATGCGGTTAAAGTCTTTCTCTTCATAGGTTCGCGCTTCATCGATGTCCCCTTCGATCACATCATCGTCGGGGTCATAGAGATATTCATCGAGGGTGGTGGTAAATTGCACCACTTTGAAGGGGGTTAGGTAGCCATCGTTAATGCCTTCCTTGAGGGAATAGGTGTAGAGGGGTTCGCCAAAATATTTGTAGGTATCGCCATTTACATCCCGTTTGGGGGTCGCGGTTAGTCCGAGTTGGACGGCGGGGGAGAAGTATTCGAGGATTTTCCGCCAGGTGCTTTCGTCGTTAGCGCCGCCCCGGTGGCATTCGTCGATGATGATGAAGTCGAAAAAGTCGGGGGCATAATCATAGAAATGAGCAAAATCTTTATCGCCTTTTGTTGTCATGAAGGTTTGGAAGATGCTAAAAAACAGGCTGCCATTTTTTGGGACTTTGCCTTTTTTCTTGATTTCCTTGGGATCTATACGCACCAAAGCATCATCATCAAAGGCTCCGAAGGCGTTAAAGGCTTGGTTCGCTAATATATTCCGGTCTGCGAGGAAGAGAATGCGGGGGCGGTGGGTCGGTTCGCCGCTGATGTTCCATTTCGCCTGAAAAAGTTTCCAGGCAAGCTGGAAGGCAATGAAGGTTTTCCCGGTTCCAGTGGCGAGGGTCAGCAACATCCGGTTTTTGCCTTGGCTAATGGCTTCGAGGACGGCTTCGATTGCATTGTGTTGGTAGTAGCGGGCTTCCCATGTACCCTGTTTGTCTTCAAAGGGGATTGCGGCAAATCGATTACGCCAATGGTTCTGGGTGGGGTAGGTGAGTTCCCAGAGTTCGGCGGGGGTGGGATAACGGTCGATATATTTTTCTTCCCCAGTTCTCAGATCGACTTGGTAGATTTTTTCGCCGTTGGTGCAGAGGGCAAAGGGGGTTTTTAGTCGTTCTGCGTAATCTTTGGCTTGTCCGAGTCCTTCGGTGGGATGGAGGGAGACTTTTTTGGCTTCTAGGGCGGCTAATTTTTGATTTCTATAGACCAAGACGTAATCGCAGGATTTGGGGCGGCTGCGTTTACCGGAACCGACTAACCGACCGGGGGCGATGACTTCTCGTCTGATGCGACTTTCTGGAATTTCTCCCCAGCCTGCGGCTTTTAGGGCGGGGTCGATCAGTTCGGCTCTGGTTTCGGCTTCGTTCATGGTCTAAGGGGTTATAGAAATTTGCGTTAAAACACTTTTTTGCTTGTTTTATAAGAGTTCTAGCGATCTGAAGTCTCAGAAATGATTTTGCGTTAAAACACTTTTCCCTATGCCCAGAAAGGAAGATAACGAGCATAACGGGTCGAGTCTGATTCTGAGGTGTCCTGTTTAATCAATCCAGCATCTTTTGTTGCCCGGATGACATGAGAAACCGTCGCTGTCTTTGTCCTGCCTAGCTTAAATCGCTCTTTTAAGGTGGTATTCGACATCTTATTATTGCTGACATACTGCAAACAACAGTGTTGATAGCAGGCTCTAATTCGATCTGTTTGGGTCATGTTGGTAAAGTCTTGGTGTGCAAAAAGTATTGCAGTGGTGCGGGTTTCGCCTACTCGGAAATCTGGGGCAGGGAGTTGATACACTTCTGAGGCGACGATAACTTTATCAATGCCACTGCCTTTTTCTTCACAGATGCCCAAACGTCTCATCAGGTCGGCTAGTTGTTCATTCCGAGAACGATATTCATCAATAAATCTTTCGACTCTGATCGGAGGAAGTCCGGGATTAGATATTTCTACCCGATCGCTATACATTTCGATCATGACGGATGCGCCTGTTGCCTGAAAGTCTTGGTGAATAAGGGCATTTGCAATCAGTTCCCGTAGGGCTTGTTTGGGAAACATTTTGGCTTCTTCCCTAATCACTTCTTCGATAAATTGGTTTTGAGGGGCGGAATTATGGACAAAATCAATCAGGCTTTCAAAACCTGCGGCGTAGCCTTTTTTCCCAGTAATATCATTTTTCGTGAAGAGTTTTCCTGTCCCTTCATAGATGATAAACCGGGGGGCTTTTCTGGAAAGATATAGGGGAAATTGTTCGAGGTTTCTGGCGAAAAGAATGGCTCCCAGATTAGTGATATTCCAGTATTTTCCTTGTTTTACAATTAACTGATCGTTGGCAAGGCGATCTAAAATAGCATCCCAATCGGTGGGGTAGGGTAAATTTTTTAGTTCAAAGTAGGTAGGGGTATCGAGCAAGTTGATGATTTGGTCTAGGGTCTGTTTTTCTCTGGCAGATTGGATAAACCAGTCCTGCTGATCTTCGGCAAAAATGGCTTTAAGGCGATCTGGGGTCATGGGTACAAGGTCTTCCCCTGACCTCATCCAATAGGCTCCGTCTAGGTTGATCGCCTGTCCGGTGGGTCTACTGGGAATCTCAA
Organism: Picosynechococcus sp. PCC 7002; assembly: GCF_963860125.1. NCBI lineage: Bacteria > Bacillati > Cyanobacteriota > Cyanophyceae > Chroococcales > Geminocystaceae > Picosynechococcus > Picosynechococcus sp. PCC 7002. The sequence goes on along the minus strand of NZ_CAWLFA010000003.1, from coordinate 4,112 downwards.
AGATCAGCACTCTTCCTTCTGGAGGGTTTAGCTCGGTTAGTTCGACTCGAATGTGGAGTTTTTCGAGGATTTGTTTTTTGATTTTGTTTTGGGCTTCTGGGGTGGGGTAGGCTGCTGAACCGATAATTTTTCGCGGTTTTTTATCTGTTACTCCAAAAATTAGATATCCACCACCTTCATTAGCAAGGGCAACACAATATTTTAAAAGCTTGATTGTGTCGTACTGTTTTTTTGCCTCTTTAAATTCAAGGTGCTCGTTTTCGGTTGCTTCGTTGAGCCAATGGGTTAGGGTTTCCAGAGTAATCATGGTCAAAAATCTACTGGGTGAGTTGTCCGCTAAAGGCTTTTTGTAAGATCGATTGTTTTAACTTCCCAAGGGCTTCTATTTTGCGTTGATAAACTTCTTCGAGTTTTTTTGATTTTTCTTGAACATCTAAGAGAGATTCTATAAGCCGATCTTGTATTTCAATAGGTGGTAAATCTCCCATTTTTAAAGCTCTTATATCTTTCATGTTTACGTGTTGAACGGTAGCACCTGAAGATTTAGATAATAATCTTTCTTGCATTTTAGGATGTAGTAAAAAAAATGCTAGATATTGAGGATTTATATTTTCCTTTGGTCTGATCAAGACAGTTCTTTGACCTAAGCAAACTCTCTCACCTTCCGGAATAACACCAACATTTCCTGCTGGTGCTTCTCTCGCTAAAATCAAATCTCCTGACTGAGGTTTTGCCCGTCTTGTCCACTGTTTATAAGTTTCTTCCGATACGCGATAAACATTGTCTAAAATCAAATGACCTTTTCCGATATTTGGTGTACGAATTGACGGAAAACCTGTTTCTTGTGTAGGAGCAGTTTTATGCTCACAATCAACAATTAAGTCAGTAATACAGTTAAGAGTCTGGGTATTTTTTCTCTCTACAAAATCCAAAAAAATCTTGTTTAAATAGCTGTCGAAGAGTTCGCGGGCATTGGTGAGGTTCTGGCGGGCGATCGCCTCTGCTCTTTCAATCCCAGAAAAGCTTTCATCCAATATCTCCACTATCCGTTTTTGTTCGGCGATCGGTGGAACAGGAACTAAAACTTTTTTGACAAGGGTAGTATTTAAATTTCTAACTGTAGAACCTGCCGCTAATTTATCAAATTGTTTATATGCTGCTTGAGAACCGAGAAAATAATATAAGTAATCTTGATCAAAAAGCCCACTCTTATCTTTTAGAACTAGCCAACCATCATGAATACATCCAGAAGTCCTCATAATATAGGGACGACCGAAACTCATTGAGTTAGATAGTAAAAAATCTCCCGGTTCAACAAATCTAGATTTTTTAATCCCTTCTGGTTTGATTTTTTCTTGAGTTTCATAGATGTACTTGGAACTTGCAGAAGCATCGCCAATTTTTATCCAATTGATACCATCTGGCTCATTGGTTAAATAACTTTTAATCGGTCTAGGAGAGCCACCACGAGCAATATCACATAAATCATCTAACGTTTTTACTTCCCACTTCATGCCAACATCTCCCCAATAGCCGCTAAAATTTCCGCACTTTCTTGATCAAGATCTGCAATTTCTGCCAAAATCTCCTCCGGTTCCCGTAACGGGTCATCCTCCGGCGCATTCGGATTCTTTACCGACAGATCAAACGATGCCGGGTCAACATCCTTCAGAGCCAAAAACCAAGACCGTTCCGACTCCCTAAAGGTTGATTGAAACTCCACAAACTCCTTTAGGTCATCATCATTAAGGGGGTTTGTTTTGCCTAAGCTACGCCCCGGATCAAGCTGATAAAACCAAATCTTTTCCGTCGGTGTCCCCTTCTCAAAAAACAGGACAACCGTTTTTACGCCCGCCCCTAGGAACGTTTTCGCCGGACAATCCAACACCGTATGGAGATTACAAGACGACGTTAACTCCTGTCGCAACGCCCGTGACGCATTATCCGCATTCGAGAGAAACGTATTTTTAATCACCACCGCCGCCCGTCCCCCGACCTTCAGCCGCTTAATAAAATGCTGGAGAAACAAAAACGCCGTCTCCCCCGTGGCGATCGTAAAGTTTTGTTTAATCTCCTCCCGTTCCTTACCCCCAAACGGCGGGTTAGCCAAAATCACATCATGGCGATCCTTCTCCTGAAACCCCTGAATATTTTCCGTGAGCGTATTCATTTGGATAATATTCGGAGCCTCCACACCATGCAAAATCAGATTCATCACCCCGATGATGTAGGCTAACCCCTTCTTTTCCTGACCATAGAGCGTTGCCGTTTGGAGCCGTTCCAACTCCGCCGCACTCTTCACCAACGGACGCAAAAACTCATAGGCTTCACAGAGGAACCCCGCCGAACCGCACGCCCCATCGTAAATCGTTTCCCCAAGCTGCGGCTTAATCACCCGAATCATCGCCCGAATCAAAGGACGTGGCGTGTAATATTCCCCACCATTACGCCCCGCATTGCCCATATTATTGATGCGAGTTTCGTAGAGGTCAGACAATTCATGCTTTTCCTGCTGAGTCTGAAACCTAAGAGCGTCAATACTTTCAAGAACTTCCCGGAGATTGTAGCCACTCTGAAACTTATTACTAACCCCCGAAAAAATCTCCCCAATCTTTGCCCCAAACGTACCCGGTTCCACATAGTCCTTAAACCCCCGAAAATAAGGAAATAGCTCCCCACTAACAAAGGCGATCAGGTCATCTCCCACCGCCGCCGTTTTGATTAATTCCCCCTTTTCATCCCTCGGATATGCCCAAGACTTCCAGCGGTACGGCTCATCTAGTAGCGGTTCATACTTTTCCCCCGTTAACGATGCCTTACTTTCGCGATCAGTCTCCAGATCATCGAGGTACTTGAGAAAGAGAATCCAGGAAATCTGTTCCGCATAATCAAGCTCCGTCGCACAGCCCGCTTCCTTCCGAAGGACATCATCAATATTTTTAAAGGTCTGCTCAAACATAGCCGGGGGAATAGGGAACCCAGAAATATTACCCGATCTCCTTTGACGCCTCCAATCATTATGAAGATTCAAAACGGCGATCGCTATGGCAACTAAGGTTAAAATCTTTAACCTCTTATACTTTTATAGGTTTAACTGTTGCTCTAAGTCTTGGATATTGCGGACAGTAGACCAATCGATGTCTGTGTCCTGAAGTAAGGCGATCGCCACATTGATCAAGTGCTGAGGGTAGACCCGTTCCTTTGGGGGGACAGGCTCAGTATTGTTGTCCCGTACCTGTTGCGCTTTATCGGCGAGCCATTGTTTAGATGCCCTAGGAATTCTGATATTGATCGGCACTGAAATTTCAGCTTCCTTACGTTTACTCGCTTTTTTGGGGGGCTGTTCCGGTGGGGGGGTATTGCCCTGGCTTAACCCAGACTTGTCCCCTAGACTTGTTTGTTTGAGTCTACCCATTGAGAATCTCCTTTGCTAACTTTTTGAAGGCTTTGGCCCCGATGCTATTTTTGGCGTAATCCAGTACCGAGATTTGGGCGGAAACCGCTTCGGCGATCGCCACATTTTCGGGAATCGTCGTTTTGAGTAGATTGAACCCTAATTCTTTTGCCCCATCTGCAAGCATCGCGTCATATTCCTTGGTAATCACTAACCGCGAACGGTAACGACTCCGCAGAACGTCGATGGGTAAATTAGGGTCTTCCTCCCTAACTAGTTCCACCGCTTCGGCTAACCCTTTGATCACCGCAGGCTCAGAAACGACGGGGATAATTAGGCGATCACAGCTCAAAATCGCTTCCACTGAAATAGCGTTAATCGCAGGCGGACAGTCCAATAGAATTACATCATAACCCATTAAACCTTTAAGGGATTTTGCCATTAAACCCTCAGTCATAGGGTAGTTGAGGATTTCAAAACTGCCGGCGATCGCCTGAAGATTATGGCGACTGGTTTCAAGCGTTTGGTCAGAACCATCAAGCCAATCGATCACCGTTGGCTGCTTACCCTCAGTTGCCAAGGAAAAACTCAATGTCCTTTGGGCATCAAGATCAATCACTAGGACTTTTCGTTTTTGGGTTGCTAGGGCCGCCCCTAGATTAGCGACGGTTGTAGACTTTCCTACCCCACCCTTGAAATTAAAAACAGAAATAATCAT
>NZ_CAWLFA010000002.1 GCF_963860125.1 Picosynechococcus sp. PCC 7002 | reverse complement strand
CCTCCTTCGCCTTGACGATCATGATCAATTAGGGCTCGGTTTTGCCGTCCCTGTTTGCTTTTATTTGGTTTAGAGAAGCCCCCGCCGGTCGCCAAACTTTTGGGGGTTTTCTCGTGTTTAGGCAGCATCTTGATCCGCCTCATCATTGTTATAGACTTCGAGCAAATCTCGTAAAACAAGCTCCCGGATATAGTCGCTGAAATTTAAGCCTTGCTCATTGGCTTTTTTAGTAGCCGCGCTGTACATGAGTGGGGGAAAACGAACCGCGCTCGCTGATTTTAAATTCTTATTCGGTCTAGTCGTCATGGGATCGCCTAAGAAAGTCTCTATCATTTTACAGTATCCAAAAGATTTGACACCCCCATTCATGGTGGTATTTTTTCTTTTCCTTTTCCCCATAGCACTGTGGCTAGCAATAAAGCTATGGGCGATCCCTACATTTATTCTGTAGCACCAACGCTACAGCCCCTTAATTTCCTGTGGATAAACAGTGTGGAAATTGAGAAGAACACATGAGAATTTGTCCAGTTTTATTTTGATGGTTATTTTTTGCGGTTGCTTTTTAAGGGAATTGTGCGTGTGGTTTCCAGTCCCCATCTGTGCATAAGAGAAAGACATTGTGCCTTGCAAGGCACAATGCCGTTTTTGTTCCTTGATGTAAACAAGTATGACTTATAAGAATGTGCTTTTATGGCAGGGAAACAGAAAATCTAAAGACCAACCCGAACAGGGCAATGGAAGCGCTCACCGCTAGGCCCGCTGAGATTCCGCCTACCCACTTCACAACATCCCATGTCCTGTCCTGCCATTTTTGGGATTGCTGAAGCTCTGTTTGGAGCGTTTGCACATCCTTATCCAATTGCTCTAGGGCTGCTTCGATCCGGTCTAGTTTCTCTTCTGACATAGCCTTGTTGAGTGAATGATGGTTTTCTTCTCGACTATAGCTCTGATGGGGTAACTCCTTTTTGCGATATAGGGGCGATCGCCCCCGAAATTTCCCCGCACTCGTATAAAACGCTCCCAAGCCCTTAAGGGGTTGATAAAAGCGCACAAGTTCAACAAAAGTATGTTATGGGCTATCCGCAGACCTTAATGCTCGCGCAACGACTTCAGGGGTCAAACCCCTTGTCAGACATAGCTTTTCGCCTCCTCCTAGGGGCGCTCAAAGGTGATAATTATCGAGTAAGCTCGGAATCCCTTACCTATTGGGGTTTTCAGGCTTTTTTACTTGCTTGCGATAATCCCCATTAAAGACAGCAGTGAAAATAGCGTATACATTGCAATACAATATGTATACACTAGCAGGTATTTGTTAGTCAAGTTGTAAACACTGTATAACACATGGCTAAAACACCGTTAATTTCATTCCGATGCCCGGTAGAGATGCTCGAAAAAATTGAGCAGTTGTCGGAAGCTACAGGGCGATCCAAGACCGATATCGTGATTGAGGGACTGCGAGAATTTTTGGATCTCCCATCAGAGAATCGGGAAATTCCAGAGCTTGCTGACATCCAACAGCAAATCCAAGAGCTCGATCAGCGCCTAAAAAAGTTGAGCGCCTGAGAGAATTACCAAGGGCGATCGCCCCGGTCGCTGAATCTCTTGGGCGAGCTCATGCCCCCGGTAGTGCCCTCACCCTCAGTGAGGCTTATGATCTGGCACAGTCTAGGGGCTACCAGAAGAGCAAAGGCGCTTTCCGCAAGGGCATAAAACGTCCCGATACCGCAGAGCAAATCTTGAGATTGTTTGGGATTGCCAAGGGAGAGCTGCACAACGAGTATTTCGATCACGGGTCTAAGCCTCCTGAATAAATCTATTTATACAGGGGTTGGACACGGCCCCTAATTTTGCTTGGTCACGCTGTAACCAATGAGCAAAGACCTTTTCGCGCTGATCGTTAGGGGCGATCGCCTCATAGACCCGCTGACGGTTATCCCGCGATCCAAAGCGCCCCTTGTATTCCAATTTCCGGTCAAGCTTGCCTAGGAGCGCCTGAGCAATTTCGAGCGGGCTCATTTTGTCGGTGATCGTTCTGCCAAGAATCCACTTGATCGGCTTGGCATACCGCAAACAATTTTCCTTGAACCCTTCAAGGCTCGCCCCGGTGAATGTCACCCCTGGTTTTAAGAACTGATGGATGTTGAGTAGCTCTAACAGGTGAATCTTTGGTGAGAGCGATCGCCTGTTGATATCCGGCTTAAATACAAAGCCCTCATGTTGGAGCTGGTCATATTTCGCCCGGTCGCGGGCAGAGCAGAATGCTTTCCCAACGGTTAAGTAGTATTCGAGCTGGAGCTGAGAGTACCACCCATCATCATCTTTCTCGACAAGCTCAGGGGTCACAGTTAACCCATAGGAGCGAGAAAGTTTCCCGTGGCGTTCTTGGTGCCGTTCCGTCTCAGATTTCGCCCGCTGACGCTTCAGTTTTTCGTACTGGCGATCGTCAGGATTTTCTACTTTAGAAATCGCAACCCTTTCCTGTAGATAATTATGGTCTTTCACCGCTTTTAATTCGTCTCGATAATCCTTAGCCAATGCTGGATCGATTTCGCTCAAATCTTTCTGTACATAGCCCTCAGAAAGCAGCTTATTTAAAATCGCTTCCCGGTAACTGCCAAAGCCACGGTTAGCAAGCGCCGCATAGCGACAATAGGCCCAAAGGAATGGTTTTAAAGAATCTTCTAACCCACTGCATTCAGCGGCGTGCTCACCGATTAATTTGTGGGTGAGCTCTGCATAGCGGTGCTGGTCACGGGCGATCGCCTTAGCGGTGTAGCCCCCATTGGCGATCCGGTTCGAGTGTGGGGAAAATTTCGGTATCCAAACATGGCGAGGGACGTTATCCCGTAACCGCTCTAGCCCTTGGCAGAAACCGTTAACGGTCTGAACCCCTGAACCCATGCCCCAAACAGAATCAAAATGATCCTTGATATCGATACTCACCCCGGTCTCGACAGCGGGCGAGCAGAGCACAATATCGTACAGGGGCAAAATTGCATTCAGCGAGTCAATACAACCATAGGCAGGGTGCCCCGGTTCAGCGACCGATTCAGCATCGATTCTCAAGATTCTCTTATCGGGATATTTCTCCCTAAAGAGTGATTCTAAGTTCTGCGTGCTGTAGGTCGATGCGGTCTTTTGGGCAGCGGTAAAGACAAGTGTTTTCTCACCGTTCTCAATCGCTTGTCTGAGATTGGTTAACAGGTCTCTAGGGTCATTCCCTTCATAGAAAAACAGGTCTCTTTGTTGCTCTAAACAGGGCTTATAGGTATTCAGAATGGTGAATGGTTTGAACTCACAACCGTCAAGAATGTACTTGATTAGCTCATAGGAGATGGGAGATAAATCAGCATCAGAGCAGTAGAGTTTTCCGCCTGTCCTTAGGGCATAAAGGATTAGGTTGTAGAACGTTTCAAGGATTTTCGCCCGGTCTTGGGTACAGGTCGAGCTACCCAAAGCGTGCCCTAAAACTTGCTCGATTTCGTCTAGGACAATGTGAGCGCCGTGCCATTCCATGAAATTAAAATGAGCTTGGCTATCGGGATGTAGGCTATCGATACACATCGCCATCCCTAGAGCGCCCCCGGTCGGGCTACTGTCGAGCTCGCTAATGTGATCGATATCGAGACGGCGGGCGAGCTCCTTGGCTAATTGGATGCGGTGAGTCAAAACCAGTACGCGAGCGCAATCATCTTGGGCGAGCTTAACGATTTTCCCTAACCATTCTGTTTTCCCGGTGCCCTTGGCAGATTTAATGAAAATAATCTGAGCATCCTTGGGGATAGCACGCGGATCGATGTCGAGATAGCGCTGATCGACCGTTAGATCGACTTGCGTGGTGATATCGGTGAGATTATCCATCTCCCAGACTGCTAAGGGCTTGCGGTGCTTGTAGCGGTTATGGAGTGCTTTCGCTCCGTGCTCGACGATCAGATCATCAACACCTTTCGCGTCCTGGTGCCAGGTGATCACCGATACTTTCGCCCCGGCCTTCTCTAGGAGTGCCCCGGTAGTTTGGATCGCCCCGTTCACTGCCTTGATCGTCTTGGGTTTCTTGTCTTGGTCAAAACAGAAGGCGATCGCCCGGTTATTTTTCGCCAACAGGTCAAGCTCTGGAATGAGGTGCCGTAGCTGTCGCATTGGCTCGCCATGGTCATTTTTTGGCGTTCTGTAGCCGTTGTAAATCCCCGGTAGACCGATGGCGCAATAACCAGCGGTTAGGAGGGCCCCTGCCTTCTTCGCGCCCTCAGTGATGATGATCGGTAGCTCAGGATGGGCTAGTACCCATTCCCAGAAGCCTTGATCGGTTTCTGGTAGCTCGACTTTGTGGCGCTTGGCAATCTTGCGCCAGGTGCCCCGGTCTACCTTGAGAGTGAAAATTTCGGTGGCTACCCGTGGCGGGTGCTCATACTTGATCGGTTTCTTATCTTCGCGATCTTTACGGGGGCGATCGCCTTTGAAGCAACCCCAAAGAGAATCTTTCCCGGTCTTAATATCGATGCCTGAGCACCACCAACCGCCATGCTCGACAAAGGCATATCGCTTAAGCCAAGTATCCCGAAGCCTGCCATCATTGCGGCGTAATGCTGGCTCATCACTGTAGAGCAGGTATTCATAGGGCGTCATCCCTGACAACGATCTAACATTTAACCGGGCAATCTCAGGGGCGACCCCGGAACCCTCTACCCATTCCCTATAGTGAGATTCTGCGATAAAATGAGAACGGTTCTCACTGACGCTACTCGCTAAATCTGCCCCGGTATTACTGCTAGATGTAAAATTATCTGATACGATCACAGTGAGTTAAGG